>NZ_JAUZMY010000044.1:0-42378 GCF_036327455.1 Nocardiopsis codii
GCCCGCACCCGGCGCGACGATCTGGCCGCAGCCGACCCGGAGCACCCCGAGAGCGGGCACTGACACGCTTCTGGGCCGCGGTGGGCGTGCGAACGCCCACCGCGGCCCAGGCGAGGAAGGCGAGAACCATGGACGACGCGTTCGTGGGAGAGGCCCGCACCGCGTTCCAGATCCTGGCGCTGGCGGCCACGGTCCTGAGCGGGTTCCTGCTTCGGCGCGCCCTGCGCGCACGTGCCCGGCTCAAGGAGTTGCACCAGGCCCTGGCACCGCCGCTGCGCGACCTGTCCCACCCCGGATCCCCGGTGCTGGTCAGCGGATCCACCGCCGCGGGACCGTCCGGGTGGCTGCACGCACCCTACTCCGGTACCCGGTGCGTGTGGTTCCGCACCGAGGAGTGGCAGCACGAGGCCATCCCCGGCAGACGCTATGAGGGTGTGCAGGCCTCCTTGGTGGCCGTGCGGCAGAGCCAGGCCCCGTTCGTGCTCGAAGACCGCACGGGCGCTGTGAGGTGCTACCCCCACGGCGCCGCGACGGACAAGATCGCCCTGACCCATGACTCCTTCGAGGTCGAAGGACAGGAGAGCCTCGCGAGACCGGCGGGTGGTGACACCGACCGGAGAAGGCCGGGGCGCCTCTACCGGGAGTGGTCCCTGGCACCGGGCGCCCGGGTGGTGGTGCACGGCACCGTGTACACCTGGGACGGCACCCCGGTGATCGCCAGTTCACTGGACGGGCGTCTGCTGCTGTCCACCCGCACCGCGCCGCAGCTGCGCGATGCCTACGGAACCCGGGAGTTCATCGGCTGGACAGTGTTCCTGGGAGCGTTGGGGGCCCTGCTGTGGTCGTTCCTGGGCTGAACGGCCCTGCCCGCCGGAATCCCCCTGCTCAGGGCCGTCCGCCGGCGCCGGCTCGGGGCGTCACCGAGCGGCCCCTGGGCCTCCGGAGGAGGCGAGGACGCGGTCGACCAGGTCCTCCACGAACGCCTTGCCGGCGGGTCTGACCTGGAAGGCGCTTCTGGAGAGCACGCCGCCGACCAGGAGCGTGAGGCACGGTTCGACGTCCTGTGGCGGCAGGTGGGCGCGCAGGACGGACTCCAGTGACCGGGTGCCCGCCTCGTAGAGCTGTCGGCGCAGCTCGTCGACCTCCGGGGCGCTCCCGCTGCGTTCCAGGAGCCCTCCCAGTACACGGTCCAGATGGCCGCTCTCGAGGTCCTGGGCGAAATCGACCAGCCCGTCGACCAGGTCGGCGCGCAGGTCTCCGGTGGGGGCGGGGTGGTCGGTCTCGTCGCAGATCCTGCCCACGGACGCCCGCATCAGGTCCAGTCGCGTGGGCCAGTGCGTGTAGACGGTGGCTTTGGAATACCCGGCCTGGCGCGCGACCTCGGCGTGGGTGACGGCGGCCCATCCCTGGGCCGCGAAGATCCGCACTGCGGCGTCGACCACGTCCCTGCGCGTCCTCAGGACCCTCGGGTCCTCGGTGGTCGGTTTCTTCGCTCCCATGGCCACCGATCCTACCCGTGGTTTCTCTCCTCCAGTCATTTACTGAACTAGTCGTATAGTACTGTCCGAAGCGTACATTTTATGGCTTCGGTGGAGCCTCGGCATGGCCGCCGGACCAGGCCTTCCACGGCACACGGAACGAGGGACACCATGACGACCACAGGCCGGCTCGACCACAGACCGCCCACACCAAGGGGGCTCAACGCCACCCTCTGGACCCTGCAGTGGGCGCTGGCTCTGGTGTTCGTCGGCGGCGGAGTGTGGAAACTGATCACGCCCGCGGCACAGATCGCCGAGGTCTTCCCATGGGTCGGGCAGACCCCCCTGGCTCTGCTCTACGCCACGTCCGGGCTCGATGTCCTCGGCGGCCTCGGCGTTCTCCTGCCGAGCCTCACCCGCATCACACCGCAGCTGACGGTCCTGGCCGCCCTGGGATGCGCGGTACTCCAGGCCTGCGCCGTCGCCTTCCACCTCTTCCGAGGCGAGACGGACGTGGCCTTCAACGTGGTGCTCCTGGTGCTCAGCGTCGCCGTCGCCTGGGGCCGTCGCACCAAAGCTCCCGTGACGGCCCGTACGTGACCCCCCCGGTGGGCGTGAGCAGTTGCGCTGTGAGGGGGTGTCGGTGGTCGGGGTGGACCGGGCTCACCCTCGGCCGGAGCCGGGCACCCGCACGTGCGCGCACCGGCCCGTGTCCGCGTCCACCTGCCACCCGGCGGCGCGCAGCGCGTCCGCGTAGGCGCCGACCTCCGCGGTGAACCACCCCCCGTCCTCCCGCTGCGAGCGGCGGGCCTCGCCGTGGTACACGTACAGGAGCCGCCCGCGCGGCTCCACGTAGAAGCCCCTGGGTTCCCCCACCGCCGTCCAGTCCACGGGCCCGTGCCCGGCCGCCTGCAACACGGCCACCGCCCGGAGCACCTCAGGGGGCGAGCCCTCCCACGCCGGTGTCCCCTGCCCGCCCCACCACTCCCTGCCCGCCGCCTCCACGGGCGCGGCCTCGCCCCGTGCGCGCCGCGCCAGGGCCGCGTCCAGCCCGGCACGGGAGGCCAGGACCCCGCGCTGGATGCCGTACTCGTTCCCGGAGCGGTGCGGCAGCCCCTGGGACTCGCGCTCCTCCAGGTAGTCCAGGTGCTCGCGCAGCGCGGCCAGACCCGCCTCCGTGATGCGGAAGGCGTAGCCGCGGCTGGGGGGATCGCACTGGGTGAGGAGTCCGGCGTCGATCAGCCACTCCCGGCGCCGCCGGTCGCCGACGGAGGTGCGGTAGGCGAGGATGTGCGGTCTGGCGCCCAGGTCGTAGAGGTCGACGAAGCGGGCAGGGGTGAGGCGGCCGGGCATGGGGGTCTCCATCGTGTCGGGGTCGGTGGTGGAGCGTCCGCCCGGGTGCGGCGGAGGCGGCCACCGCCACCTTGGCCGGTCCCTCCGACAGTCCGCACCCCTCCCGGTCCGCCCGGGAGGTCGGGGGGTGTCCCGTGGAGCGCGGCACGGGGGGCCGGCGTGCGGACTGGCCTCCGGGAAGGCCGCATCGACCTCGTCGGGGAGACCTCCCACAGCCGCCCCCGGCAGCGTTGCCCGGGGCGGCGAACACGGCCAGGCGCGCGGCGGGCGGGGAAGCGCGGCCGTCTGCCGCCTACCGGGCCCGCGTACGGGCGCCGAGCTGCTCGGCCAGCCGCGCGAGTTCGGCCGACTCCGCGGGCGAGGTGTTGCTGAGTCCGCTGTGCATGGCCGTCGAGCTCCGCAGGAAGCGCCGCAGCGCGGCCACGAGCAGGCCTTCCGGCAGGGTGTGCAGCGCGGCGAACCCGCGGGGCACCGGCGGCGCGGGCAGGGCGGCCAGGCTTCGCCGCATGAGGCGCAGCATGGCGCGGATCGCGTCCGGGTCCTGGGACAGCGCCCCCGGGCCGCCCGCCGTGTGCACCGCCTGCCCGAGCGGTACCCCGAACGCGGCGTGCGTCGTGAGCCAGGCGTCCATCCTCGGCTCGATCCTGGCGTTGACCCCGGCGCTGCGGAACGTCCGCACGACGCGTTCGAGCCGCGGGGTGGTCCGGCCGTCGGGCTCGCCGATCGGCGTCGCGACCCGGCGGGTGAGGAAACTGGACGCGCGGTAGCGGACCACGTCGCCGTCCATGGTGCCGCCGTCCGTGCCGAAGCCGAGCAGCACCCGCTCGTGCCCGATCACCGAGCCCAGCGGCTCCGGGCCGCCCGCCCAGTTGTGCAGGAACAGCACGTCGCCGTCGAGGCCGGCGAGCGACTCCAGCACCGCGTCCACCTGGTGGGCCCGGACCAGGACCGCGGTCAGGTCGTACCCGCCGTCCGGCTGCTCGACCACCGGAACCGGCACCCGCCGGACGGCCCGGCCGTCCTCCTCGGCGAGCTGCACGCCGTGCCGGCGCAGGGCGGCCAGGCGCCCGCCCCGGGCGAGGAGGGCGACGTCGTGCCCGGCCTCATGCAGGCGGGCGGCGAACACACTGCCGAGGACTCCGGCGCCGTACACGAGTATTTTCATGTCCACCTTTTCCGTACGTTCGTTTAAATCATACGATCGTTTGAATCAAACGTCTGTAGTCTACGCAGTCATGGCACCACCTGACACCCGCACTCAGATCCTCGACGCGGCCGAGCACCTCTTCGCCGAGCGCGGTTACCGCGGCACGTCGGTCCGCGCGATCACCGACCTCGCCGGGGTGAACCTGGCCGCCGTCGGATACCACTTCGGGTCGAAGGCGGAACTCATGTCCGCGGTCGCCCGCCGGGTGGTCGAGCCCATCAACGCCGCGCAGTGCGCCGGGCTCGACCGGCTGCTCGCCGGGACCACGGACCCCGGGGCCGCCGAGCTGGTGGAGGCGTTCGCGGCGCCACTGTTCGACGGGATGTCGGTCGGCGACGAGGGCGGCGCCCGCAGGTCCCGGCTGATCGTGATGATCCTCAGCGACCCGGCCGAGGAGGTGCGCGGCTGGGCCGGCGCGGGCCAGGACACGGTCCGCGAGCGCTACCTGGCCGCCTTCGCGCGCGCCCTGCCCGGCCTCTCCCCGGAGGAGCTGTGGTTCCGGATACGGGGTGTCCTCGCCGTGACGGCCGTGGACCGCGTCGAGGTCCACCAGCGGCCCACCCCGGACTGCCCGTCCCCAGAAGTGGGCGAGGCGGCCCGGCACTGGGCGGTCACGTTCCTGGCCGCGGCGATGAGCGCACCGCCGACGGGGCCCTGACGGTCCGGGACGGCCGAGGCCGGACGGGCGGGGCCGCAGGTCGTGGTCGGCGGGGCGCCGTCCGCAGGAAGGAGAGCGGAAAAACCGTGGGGGGGGGCGAGCACCGCCCGGCATCCCGTGCGGGGTGTGGGAGGCGAGCTACATCATCGAGGGGCTGCTGAGCGACGCCTGCGACATCGGGGCGTGAGGAACAACGGAACAGGATCGTGCGCCACGGGCTCCAGCGGGCCGGTATCGCGGACAACCACCGGGGTTCATCCAGCACTTGGCTCGAAGAACCGCTGCGCGGAACAGCGGCGGCGCGGCACCACACATTTGCGCAACACGGGCCCGAGTAGGTTCCGGCACATGCGTAGACAACTCCTCCTGCTCGGTGCCGCGTGCGCGCTCGCCGTACCCCTGTTCTCCGCGGTCCCGGCGCAGGCGATCGTGGGCGGCACCGAGTCCACCAGTACCTACTCCTTCATGGGTTCGTTCCAGCCCTCCTACCCCGCGCCCCCGCGCGAGGACGGCCACGGCTGCGGCGTCCTGCTCCTGGCCCCCCAGTGGGTGCTGACCGCCAGCCACTGCGCCGGCAAGAACCCGACCAACGCGAAGGTGGGGGTCCCCCAGGGCTGGAAGGTCCGGATCGGGTCGCTGGACACCGCGTCCGGCGGCGAGGTGGCCGAGGTCGACCACTACTACCGGCTGGCGACCAACAACGACGAGGGCGGCTTCTGGGGCAGGGACCTCGCCCTGATGCACCTGGCGGACCCGGTCGAGGCAGAACCCGTGCGAATCGCCCGCAGCACCCCGGCGGAGGGCTCACCGGCCCGGCTCCTGGGCTGGGGCATGACCTGCGACGACAGCGACGACCCGGCGTGCTACCCCGAACGGTTGCACGAGGCCGACACCGTGGTCCAGCCGGTCTCCGCGTGCGGGTCCCCGGGCCCCACCGACGAGCTGTGCATCGGTAGCCGCGACGGCAGCGTCAACGCGGCCAACATGGACTCGGGCGGGCCCGCGCTGGTCCGCGAGGACGGGGAGTGGGCCGTGGCCGGCGTGGTCAGCGGTCCGAGCGGGAACGACGCGCCGGTCTGGTTCACCGACGCCTCCCTGCACACCGAGTGGATCGAGGGCATCATCGACGGCACCGACGTGCCCGCCGACGACGAGATCCCGGACGTGGAGGGGGCGGCGTACCTGGGCAGCTGCGCGGGGTCGGTGGTGCGCACCGCCTCCTCGCGCCCGGAGGACCCCGCGCTCCTGCTGACCAACGGCCACTGCGTGCAGGAGGAGCGTCCCGCCCCGGGAAGCGCGCTGGTCGACCGCCCGGCCGACGGCGAGGTGCACGTCGGCGGCCCCCAGGGCTACCCCCGGGCCACCGCCGGGCTGGAGCGCCTGGTGTACGCGACGATGACCGGTACCGACGTGGCGCTCTACCGCCTGGACACGACCTACGGGCAGCTGGAGTCGGAGGGGGCCAAGGTCCTCGAACTGGCCTCCGAGCCCGTGCGCGCGGGCGAACCGCTCACCATGCTCGTCCCCTACACCCGCCTGGAGTGCTCCGCCGAAGCCGTGGTCCCGCACCTGCGCGAGGGCGGCTACGAGCAGGACGACGCGATCCGCTACGCCTCGGACGAGGCCTGCGGTGTCCAGCCGGGCATGTCCGGTTCGGCGCTGCTGGCCCCCGACGGCTCCACGGTGGTGGGGGTCCACAACACCCACAACCGGGACGGCGGGGAGTGCACCGACAACAACCCCTGCGAGGTGGACGGGGACGGCGACCTCGCCTTCGAGCAGGGCCGCGCCTACGGCCAGCAGGTCCACATGATCACGGACTGCCTGACCGCCGGGTCCGAACTGGACCTGGCACAGCCGGACTGCACCCTCACCGGGGCCGCGCGCTCCTGAACCACCCGGCCGGATCGAGCGCAGCCGCCGGTCCGCGCCCGCGGCGGACCTGTCGGCGGGCCCCGGTCGGAGCTTCCCTCCGACCGGGGCCCGCCGGCGCCGCTTCCCGCATCCCCGAAGGCCTCGGTCCTCAGCTGGGGACTCATACCGAAAGCCATCGGCATGTTCGTCCAGGTGCTCGCAGCAGACGAAGACGCAGGCGATGCCGGACAGGGCCAGGGAGGCGGGGCTCTTGCGTGAGCAGGTGGCGGCGGCGGTGAGCAGGCGGGGCAGCGGGTGGGGGTTCACGGGCTCTCCGTCAGTTCGGTGCGGCGGCCGCCGGACAGCTCCGGCGCGTGCTTGTCCAGGGGCGAGCGGGACACACCGAGCAGGACATCAGCGCCGCACCCCGGCATCCCTGCTCCAGCGCCTGCTCGCATGAGAACCACCCCCACCACGAAAGGCAGCGGGAGGCCATGACGAATCCGCCCGGCCCGCCCTCCCCCTGACTGCCTCCTCCGGGGCGGACTGGAAGGCAGATCCCAGCGCCACGATCCGGACCAGCGCCGCCTCCCTGCTCGACGCGCCCTCGCTGCCCGTCAGCGATCAGCGTCGACCGCACGGTAGTTCACGTCTGATCGAGGGTGTGCGGTGTCGTCCAGTTGGCCAGAAGGGTGAGGGCTTCGTGTGAAGCCGTGCCCGGTTCGGTGCTGTAGAGGTAGAGGACCTGATGGTCGTCGCCCGGGAACGTCAGGGTTTCGAACTGTACGTCCAGTGTGCCGACGACGGGGTGATTCAAGCGTTTCGTGCCGTGGGTGCGCTGGTGCACGCGGTGTCCTGACCACCACTGACGGAACTCGGGGCTGGACAGCGAGAGCTCGCCGATGAGCTGTTGCGTTCCCGGGTCGTTCGGCGTTGCGGCGGAGTCGAGGCGGAGTGCCTCGACCGCGTTCCTGGCTTGTTCCTCCCAATCGCGAAACAAGTCGTGGGCGTGCTCGTCGAGCAGCATCCAACGAGCGTAGTTGCGGTGTTTCGCAGGAAGCGCGTCGAAATCGGCGAACAGTGCCCTGGCGAGCGGGTTCGAGGCGAGGATGTCGGTGCGGCGTCCGAGGATGAGCGCGGCCTGCCCGGCGAAGGAGTTGAGGAGCCGGTGGAGCGCGGGGCGGACCCGCTGCACGACGGGGCGGGGGCGGGTGGCGAAGCTGCCCACCACGCTGATGAGGGTACGCAGGTAGGTTTCGCCTGCGTCGTCGAGGTCGAGTGCTGTGGTGAGGACTTCGATGACCTGCGTGGATGGGACGATGTGTCGGCCTTGTTCGAGGCGGGTGTAGTAGTCGGTGGACACTCCGGCCAGGAGGGCGACCTCTTCGCGGCGCAGCCCGGGGACGCGGCGGATACGGCCGTCGGGGAGCAGCCCGGCGCGTTCCGGGTCGCGGCTCGCTCGTGCGCGGCGAAGGAACTCCCCGAGATCGCGGTGTGGATCGCTCATGTGTCCGTCCTCCCAAACCTGGATGGGTTGCGGCCGGGACCTGCCCATGACGGACAAGCCCCGGTCGCGACCGGAGTGCTCAGCGCACGTAGTCGGTGCTGTGTGCGAGTTCGCGTCCGGCGAGGATCTCCGCCTTCAACGAGTCAGCCTTGGTCTCGGCCAGGCCCGAGGAGTCGGAACCGAACTGCTGACGCAGTGGCCCGTTCTCGGACTGCGCGAGGGTCACCAGGGCCGTGGCCGCCTTGCCGGGGTCGCCTGGCTGGCTGCCGGGCATCGCCTGGTGCGCCTTGATCATCTCGCGAATACCCGGGTACGCGTCGGAGACGTCGGCTGCGAGGGCGAGAGAGTCGCCGGTGAGGAAGTCGGTGTTGAAGTAGCCGGGCTCGACGATCGACACGCGGATGCCGAAGTCGGCGACCTCCGCTGCGAGCGACTCCGACAGACCCTCGACAGCGAACTTCGCGGCGCAGTACAGGCCCCAGCCGGGGAAGGAGAGCACGCCCAGGATCGAGGAGACGTTGATGATGTGGCCGCTACGGGCGGCGCGCATCTGGGGCAGGACGGCACGGACGACGTTCCAGGTGCCGCCGATCTGCACGTCGAACATCGTGGCCACGTCGGTACTGCTGGTCTCCTCGACCGCGCCGAGGTAACCGTAGCCGGCGTTGTTCACGACGACATCGATGTGCCCGAACAGTTCGGTGGTTGCGTTGATGGCGCGGGTGACCTGCGCCTCGTCGGTGAGCGAAACCTCCAGGGCGAGCAGGTTCGCAGTGTCGACTCCTTCGAGCGCCGACAGCAGGCGGCCGGTGGAACGGGTGGTCGCTGCGACCTGGTCGCCGCGAACCAGCAGGTTCTTCACCAGAGCCAGGCCGAGGCCTCGGGACGTTCCGGTCACGAACCAGACGGCGGGACGGTCAGTGGGGTGAGACATGGGTTCCCTCTCTTCGTGGACCCTTCCAGCCTCTCGCCCGGATGACCCCTGCAAAGTGGGATATCAGGCCCCGTCGTGACTAGGTTTTGCAGTCCTACCCAAGCCGTATGCGCACGCCGGCTCTGAACCGGGGGTTGGGGAAGCGTCCGTGGCGTCTTCGCAGCCGGGAGGGCGGGATCCGTGCCCGCCGCCTCCGGCGAGGCTCATCGCCCCGTTCCCCACGGACCGGCCATGCCTCAGGCGCGGGACGGTCCCTGCGGTCCGCGGATGCCGCCGAGGAGGAAGGCGGTGCGGCGGTCGTAGGCGTCCCGGGGCGGGAGGGTGCCGTGCTTGAGGGCGAGGGCGTTGTCGACGACGAGCGCGTGAAGGTCGTCCGCCGTGAAATCGAGCCGCAGGGCTCCGGAGGCATGACCCGCTGCGACGAGTTCGCCGTAGATCTCTCCCGCGGCACGGCAGATGTCCATGAGCTGCTGGGAATGCGGGTACTCCTGCAGCAGCACGTCATTGGCGGTCGGTTGCCGGTACTGGAGGTCGCGGATCGCGGTGAGGTAGTACTCCACCCGCTCTCCGGCGCCGGCGAGGGCCCGTGTGCGGTCGATGGCGGCGTAGAGCTCGTCTGCGACGACCTCCTGGATGACGGCCTCGATGAGCCCGATGCGGCCGCCGAAGCGGTTGAAGATCGTCGCCTTGCTCACCCCCGCGGCCTTGGCCACCTCTTCCAGCGGCACGCCCAGGCCCCGCCCCTGGAAGGCGCCGATCGCCGCACGGCGTATCTGCTCCGCGTTGCGCCGCGCGTCGGCGCGCAGCCGGGGCTTCGCAGGCGTCCCACCGGTCATGGCCACTGCCGCCTCTCGCCATCACTGTAATTTGACTCGCTGAGTCAGTTTATCTACGGTCGACGACGACAGTGAAACTGACTCCACCGGTCAACTTAATCGATCCGGCTCCACCAGGCCGGACAGCGGTGCGGGCACACAGGGAAAGGCCACGGACATGATCGTCGTCACCGGCGCCACCGGCGTCCTCAACGGTGCCACCGTCGAGCACCTCCTCGAACGCGTTCCGGCCGACCGGGTCGGCGTCAGCGCGCGCGACGTCGCCAAGGCCCGGCACCTCGCCGACCGCGGTGTGCGCGTGAGGCAGGGCTCCTACGACGACCCGGCCGCGCTGCGCGACTCCTTCGCCGGCGCCGAGCAGGTGCTCCTGGTGTCCGCCAACGATCCGACGGTCGACATGGTGGGCCTGCACCGCAACGCGATCGAGGCGGCCGTCGCGGCCGGCGCCCGGAGGATCCTCTACACGAGCCAACAGGGAGCCGCGATCGATGGCCCCTACCCGCCGGCGGCCGTCCACGCCGCCACCGAGACGATCCTCGCCGGCTCGGGGGTCGCATGGACCTCCCTGCGCTACGGCTTCTTCGCCCACAGCTTCGACTCCATGCTCGGGCCGTGGCGGGAGAGCGGGGTGATCGCCGCGCCGACCGACGGCCCCGTCCCGTGGACCGACCCCGCCGACCTGTCCGAGGCCGCGGCCGCCATCCTCTCCGGCGACCGCTCCTTCGAGGGGGCCGTCACCCTGATCTCCGGGGAGGCCGTCACCCTCGACGACTTCGCCGCAATCGTCTCCGAGATCAGCGGCCGCTCCGTCGAGCGCGTCGTCGTCGGCGACGAGCAGTGGGTCGCGGAGCAGCAGGCGAACGGTGTTCCGGAACAGGCGGCCCGCTTCATGCTCACCATGTTCCGTGCGACCCGGGAGGGCTACTTCGCCGAACGGGATCCGCTGCTGGCCGAACTCCTCGGTCGCCAGCCCCGCGGCGTCGCGGACCAGCTCGCGGAACACATCGAGGTCTGAGGGGCGCGGGGCGCTCCACCCGCCCCGCGGCCCTCCGGCTCCCCTCGCAAACCTCCCAGGGGGCGAACCAAGCAAGCCTCAAAGGGGGCAGGTCAGGCCGCACTCCTGAAGTTTCGGCAACAAGACAAGCGACTCCCCGTTGAACTCGGCCAGGGCGGCGAAGACGTGGAACACGAGCCTGCCGTCGGGGTGGTGGCGTCCAGGGCCTCGTACGGGGAGCGGAAGCCGATCCCGGCCCGGCGCAGGTCGCCGACCAGGGTGATGAGGTCCTGGAGCGAGCGTGCCAGAGGGTCCAGGGCCAGGACGGCGAGGGTGTCGCCGGGGCGCGGGTAGGCCAGGCACGCCTTCAGCTCCGGCCTCTGCGCGTTCTTCCCGGACTTCTTGTCCCAGGGGCCTCTCGTTCCACCTTCCTTAATAACGTTTCGTTCGTAACGTTATCCACAAACAAAAAGGCATGGGAGTGACGAAACGAATCCCTGAACCACCCCCCATCCTCACCTCCGATAAGTGAACCTTATCGGCGGTTACCTCTGTGGGGGTGGGCCCGGGCGCCCCGGGGCCGCCTCAGGGCCCCGCAACGTTATTCGGCCCAGGTCAGGGGCGGGCGAGAACGAGATGGGTACAGCCACGGCTGAATCCACTGGCGGCTGTCACGACGGTCGGCCGGTGCCCCCGCCCGCGGACGCCCCGCCGTGCAGGGCGCCGCGGTCCCGCGGGAGCGGCGCCACCGCAGGGATTCGTGTGCGCCCGCCGGCCCGCGCCGGCTGCCCGGCCGGTTGCGAGAGAGCCGATCTGCGCCCCGGAGGGGAACCACGGCTGCCCGGACCGGCACCGCACGGGCCCGCTCTCAGCGCCGCCCCCACCACCCCGCACCACAGCCCGGGACACGCGCCCGCGGGGCCCGCCCCCTGTCGGCGCCCTCTGCGAGACTGCGGCCATGAACCCGTCAGCATCACCACGCCACCACGCCCTCGACTACGTCGAACTCACCGTCACCGACCTGGAGGAGGCCAAACGGTTCTACGCCGAGGCGTTCGGGTGGCGCTTCAACGACTACGGCCCCCAGTACGCGGGCATCCGCGGGCCGGGCGGAGAGGACTCCCCCGAGGTCGGAGGGCTCACCCCGCAGGGCCAGGTGCGCGCGGGCGGCCCCTTCGTGCTGCTCTTCTCCGAGGACCTGGACCGGTCGGTGGAGGCGGTCACCGCCGCGGGCGGGCACATCCTGAAGGCCCCCTACGCCTTCCCGGGCGGACGGCGCTTCCACTTCGCCGACCCCAGCGGCAACGAACTGGGCGTGTGGGCCCAGTCCTAGACCCACCGGATCGGCCGCGCCCTCACCGTGAGGGCGCGGCCACACGCGCGGCGATCGCCGGACCCTCCCGCGCGATCCACGCCTCGGCCCGGGGCATCCGCTCACGCACACCCTCCTCCCACAGGCGCGCGAACACCGGATCGCGCTCGGCCGCGGCGCGCGCCCCGCGGTGGAAGCGCCCCACCATCCCCACGATCGTCGGCACCAGCCGCGCCCGGGAGGAGGCGTCCAGCCCGTAGGCGTCGGCGAACACCGCCACCCGGCGGGCGGCGTCCAGACCGGCGAAGGGGACCGACCGGTCCAGAGGGTCCAGCAGCGGCACCCACCAGTACAGGGCGTTGGCGACCTCGCGCACCCGGGTGGTGGGCCGGGCCAGGTCGAAGTCGATCAGCGCCGCGGGCAGCCCGCCCCGGAAGACCACGTTGCCCGGGCAGTAGTCGCGGTGGCCCACCAGTTCGGGCTCACCCTCCCCCGGGTCGGGGCCGACCGGGTCCGCCCCGGGCAGGCTCCCCCACACCGCGTCCGCGGGCGGACGCCACCCCTGGGCGGCGTCGTGCAGGCCGCGCACCAGACGCGCCAGCGCGACCAGCACCTCCTCCCCTGCCGCCTGGGCGGGCAACGGCTCCCGCGGCACCTCCCCCGGGACGAAGGACAGCACCTCACGCCCCTGCCCGTCCACCCCCAGCGGGACGGGCGCTCCGGTGAAACCGGCCGCGCGCAAGTGCGCGAGGTAGGCGTGGACGGTCGCCGTGAAGGGCCGCACCGGACGGCGCACCGTCTCCCCCACCCGCACGATCCCCGGGGTGACGCCGTCACCGACCAGGGGCTCCTCCCGCTGTGGGTCCTCACCGCAGTGGTCGGCGCCGTCGGTGCGGAACATGGGTCCTCCTCACGGGGCCCGGGGGGCCGGGCGGGCGGGCGGCCCGGTACCGCCCCCTTCCCCCTTACCCCGCACCGGCCCCCTTGCGCCCTACCGGGAGAGCAGGGCGCGCAGCGCCTTGACGATCTCCGCCGGGTCCTCCTCCGCCATGAAGTGGCCGCAGGAGAGCGTGGAGTGGTGCAGGTCCTGAGCCCACTCCCGCCACCGCGCGGCGGCGTCGAAGCCCAGTGCGGCCCCCCAGTCCTGCTGGAGCACCGAGACGGGCATCCGCAGCCGGCGGCCCGCGGCCCGGTCGGCCTCGTCGTCGCGCACGTCCACTCCCGCCGAGGCCCGGTAGTCCGCGACGATGGAGGGCACCGCCTCCCGGCTGGCCCGCAGGTAGGCGGCGCGCACCGGGGCCGGGATCGCCTCCGGGTCACGCGCCCAGATGTCCAGGAAGTGGCCGAAGAACGCGTCGGGTTCCGCACCGATCAACGCCTCGGGCAGGCCGGGCGGCTGCGCCATCAGATACAGGTGGAAGCCCACCGCCGCCGTCACCCCGTGCATCACGTCCCACATGTCCAGGGTCGGCAGCACGTCCAGCGACGCCAGGTGGGTGACCGTGTCGGGGTGGTCCAGGCCCGCGCGGATCGCGACCAGCGCGCCCCGGTCGTGTCCGGCCAGGGCGAACCGGTCATGGCCCAGGGCCGCGGCCAGGGCGACCACGTCCGCGGCCATGGTCCGCTTGGAGTAGGCGCCCCCGTCGGTGTCGGCGGGTTTGTCGCTGTCACCGTAACCGCGCAGGTCGGGGCAGATGACGGTGTGGTCGGCGGCCAGGTCCGCCGCCACGTGCCGCCACATCAGGTGCGTCTGCGGGAACCCGTGCAACAGCACGAGGGGGCTCCCGGAGCCGCCGACGGCGGCGTTGAGCGACACCCCCTCGGCGACGGGCACACGCTGGTAGTCGAATCCGCTGATCCTCGGTTCCACTGCGACCTCCACTGGTTCGGTACTGCGGGGGTGTGTCCCCCTCCACGAATCTGCCGGGCGCCGATGAGCGTGTGATGAGCGCCCGCTGAACGCCCACACCCGCGACCACCCGACGCCCGATACCGTGGGTGACATGACGGGGGAACAACACGGCAGGGCGGTGACCCTGCGTGTCCTGGGCACGCTGGAGGCGGCCCTGGACGGCGCACCGCTCTCCCTGCCCGGCCCCCGCCACCGGGCCGTCCTGGCACGGCTGCTCATCGCCCGGGGCCGCACCGTCCCCGTCGACCTGCTCGTGGAGGACCTGTGGCCCCACCCCCGTGAGGGCTCCGTCGCCGCGATCCGCACCTTCGTCTCCGCGCTGCGCCGCTCCCTGGAACCGGACCGGGCGCCGCGCCGCCCCGCCCGCCTGCTCGTGACCGCCCCGCCCGGCTACACCCTGGACACCGGCCCCGACACCGTGGACGCCTGGCGGTTCGAGTCCGCACTCACCCGCGCCGGAACCCTCCTCGACGCCGGCACACCCGGGCCCGCCCTGGCCGAACTGGACCGGGCGCTCGCCCTCTGGCGCGGCCCCGCCTACGCCGAGTTCACCACCTACCCGTGGGCGCGCGAGGAGGCCGACCGCCTGGAGGGGCTGCGGCTCCTGGCCGTGGAACACCGCGCCCGCGCACTCCTGGACCTGGGCCGACAGGAGGAGGCCGCCGCCGACCTGCACGCCCACGCCACCGCCCACCCGCTGCGCGAGAACGCCTGGCACCTGCTCGCCCTGGCCCTGTACCGCTGCGGCCGACAAGGGGAGGCCCTGCACGCCCTGCGCCGCGCCCGCCGCACCCTCGCCGACGAACTCGGCGTGGACCCCGGCCCCGACCTGCGCCGCCTCGAAGCCGACATCCTCGCCCACGCACCCCGCCTGGCTCCCCCCACCCCGCACCGGGACGCCCCCGCACAACCCCACACCGCACCCCCGCCCACCACACACCCCTTCGTGGGCCGCACCCACGAACTGGACCTGCTCGAACAGGCCGCCGCCACCGCCACCGCACACGCCGCCACGGCGCTCGTCCTGGTCTCCGGCGACGCCGGGGCGGGCAAGACCGCCCTGGCCCAGGCGTTCGCCCACCGCCTGGCCCACCGGGGGTGGCGCCACGCCTGGGGGCGCAACCCCGAACACGACGGCGCCCCGCCCGCCTGGCCCTGGACCCAGATCACCACCGCCCTGACCGGCGAGGACACCACCCCCGACACCACCGGCCCCGACACAGCGCCGGCCGACCCCGCCGCCGCCCGCTTCCACACCCTGCGCACCACCACCGCGCTCCTGGCCCGCACCACCCGCCAGGGCCCCCTCCTCCTGGTCCTGGACGACCTGCACCGCGCCGGAGAGGAAACCCTGGATCTGCTCACCGCCCTGGTCGCCGAACACATCCCCGGGCCGCTCCTGCTCATCGGCACCCACCGCACCGGCGAGATCTCCCCGCCCCTGGCCGCCGCCCTGGCCGGCCTCGCCCCCCACGAACCCGCACGCATCTACCTCGGCGGACTCCCCGAGGACACCACCGGCGAACTCGTACGCGCCGTCCTGGACCACGACGTCGACACACCCACCCTGCGCACCATCCACCGGCGCAGCGGCGGCAACCCCTTCTTCGCCCGCGAACTCGCCCGCCTGATCGGCACCGACCCCGACACCGCCCTGGACACCGTCCCCGCCGGCGTACGCGACGTCATCCGCCACCGCCTGGCCTGCCTGCCCCCACCGGCACACCGGCTGCTGCAACAGGCCTCCGTGATCGGCCGCGACGTCGACCCCGACGTCCTGGCCGCCCTGGCAGCAGACGAGGACACCCACCTGGACGCACTCGACGACGCCCTGAACGCCGGATTCCTCACCCAACAGGACACACCGCCGCTCCGGTTCGCGCACGTCCTGGTACGCGACACCCTCTACGACTCCCTCTCCCGACCCCGCAGGGCCCGATGGCACACCGCCGTCGCCGAAGCGATCACCGCCCTGCACCCGGACCTGCCCGGCACCGACGCCGCCCTCGCCCACCACTACGCCCGCGCGCAAACCCCCGCCACCGCCGACCTCGCCGCACACCACGCCCGCGCCGCCGCACTCCAGGCCGAACGACGCTTCGCCCCCCACGAGGCCGCCCGCCTGTGGCAGGACGCCCTCACCGCCCACGACCGCTCCGGCCGGCGCGACGCCCGCGCCCGCCTGGACGCCCTCACCGGACTGGTCAGGGCCCTGGCCGTCACCGGCCGCCTGGAGTCCGCCCGCCACCACCGCGGCCGCGCCGTCGCCGAGGCCGAGGAACTCGGCGACCCCGACCTGACCGCCCGCGTCATCACCGCCTTCGACGTGCCCGCCGTGTGGCCGCGCAACGACGACCCGGACCTGTCCGCCCACATCGTCCGGGCCTGCGAACGCACCCTGGCCGCACTGCCCCCCGACCGCGACGCCACACGCGCCCGCCTCCTGGCCGCCCTGGCCCTGGAACAGCGCGGAACCCGCACCGGGCGCGGCGCCGACGCCGCCCACCAGTGCGAACGCATCGCCCGACGCCTGGACGACCCCGCACTGCTGGCCCTGGCACTGAACGCCCGCTTCATGCAGTCCTTCTCCCGCACCGGACAGGCACCGCAGCGGCTCCACATCGGCACCGAACTCCTCACGCTGGCCACCGAGCACTCCCTGGTCACCTTCCAGGTCCTGGGCCACCTCATCCTCGTCCAAGCCCACGCCGCCCTCGCCGACCTGGAAAGCGCCGACACCCACATGCGGGCCGCCGACCGGTTGGGCGCCCGCCACGAGATCCCGCTCGTGGGAGTGTTCACCCACTGGTACGCGGCACTGCGCCTGAGCGTGACCGCAACCGCCCGCGAGGCCGAGGCCGCCTACCGCACCGCGAGCGTGCGCCTGGCAGGAGGCGGCATGCCCGGCATGGAGGAGGGACTGCTGGACCTGGCCCTGGTGTGCCTGCGCCTCCAGCACGGAGACCCCCCGCCCCCGACCGCCGCCGACGCCCCCGGCCCCCACACCCCGTGGATCCGCGCCCTCACCGACCCGTCCACGCCCCCGCCCCAGGCGCCTCCCGGCCTCCTCAACGAAGCCCTGACCTGCCTGGACGCCCGGGCAGCCATCGCCCGCGGCGACCGGGAGGCCATGGAGCGCACCCACCGCCTCCTGCTACCGGCCGCCGGGGAACTGGCCGGTGCGGGCAGCGGACTGCTCACCCTGGGACCGGTCGCCCACCAGCTCGGCGACCTGGCCCGCGCCCTCGGCGACCCCGGATCGGCCGCAGGCCACTACCGCCGGGCCCTGGAGGTCGCCGACCGGGCGGGAGCACCGCACTGGACCGACGCCGCCCGCCGCGCCCTGGACGGGTTGCACTGACCGCCCCCGAGGGTCCGGGAACGCTCGGGGCGGCACCCGCACACGGCGGCCCGGGCCCTAGTCTGGGCCGATGACCGAACCGATCATCGTGGCCCGCGACGTGGGTGTGGAACTGGGCGGCACCCCGGTACTGAGCGGAGTCCACCTCACGGTCGCCCCCGGAGAGGTCGTCGCGGTACTGGGCGCCAACGGCGCGGGCAAGACGACCCTTCTGCGCTGCCTCGCCGGCCTGCAGCACACCGAGGGCCACGTGCACGTCCTGGGCCGCCCACCCGTCGACGCCCCGGATTTCTGGCGCGAGGTCGTCCTGGTCGGCGACGAACCCACCTGGTACCCGGGACTGACCGTGCGCGAGCACCTGGAACTGATGCGGGCGGTCCACGGACCCGGGCGGATGGAGGCACGAGAGGCCCTGGAGCTGTTCGAACTGGACGGCTGCGCCGACCGGGCCCCCTCCTCCCTGTCCACCGGGCAGCGCCAGCGGCTCTCCCTGGCCATGGCGCTCCTGCGTCCGAGCCGGCTGCTTCTGCTGGACGAGCCCGAACGCGGGCTCGACGCGGCCTTCCGGGAACGGCTCGCCGGGCTGCTCTCCGCGTACGCCGACGACGGCGGCACGGTGGTGATGGTGACGCACGACCCGCGGTTCGCCGAGAACACCCGCCACGTCTCCCTGGAGGCCGCCGCGTGAGCGAGGCGGCGCAGATCCGCGCCCTCGTACGGTCCCGGGCCCGCACCCACCGCACCTGGTCCGACCGGTACATCACCCTGCTGGGCCTGGGCCTGCTGGTAGTGGTGGCGTTCCCCATGATCGGCCGCGCGGTGGCGGCCGTGCCCAGCGCCGCCGACCCCGCGCGGGCCGGCGCGGGCCTGGCCCTCATCGCGTTGCTGCTGGCAGCCGCACTGACCCTCGCACGCGTGGTGGGGCCGGTGGGGGTGTCGGCGGCGGACGCGGCCTGGCTGGTGCTCTCCCCGCTGCCGCGCCGTACCGTGCTGGCCCCCACCCTGCTGATCCTCGCCGCGGTGTGCGCCGTGGTCGGCGCGATCCTCGGCCTGGCACTGCTGGGCGCGCTCGGCGCCACCGACGCTCTGGCGCTCCGGCTGCTCGCGTCCCTGGCCCTGGGCGTGTCGTGGACGCTGGGCGGGACGGCGGCGACCGTGCTGGCGCAGGCGTCCCAACCCTGGGGCGACCGGCTGTTCGCGGTGCTCGTCGCCCTCGTGGTGGCGGCGGTGGCCGTGGCCGCCATGAGCACGGGGCCGGGGCAGGGCGCCCTCGCCGGCATCGCGTCGGCCCCCGCAGCCGTGTGGACGGCGGCGGCGTCCGTCTCGGCCACCGCCGCCGCCGCTCTGGCGTGGCGGGCCTGGGCGGTCCTGGCGAGCATCCCGGCCCGCGCGGTCCTGCGCGCCTCGACCCGGATGGGAGTAGCCTCGGGCGCGCTCCTGGGGATGGATCCGGGATCGCTGACCCTGATCGCCGAGGACGCGCACTGGCGGTCGCGCGTCCTGCGCTCGCGCGCGTGGCCCCCACGGCTGCGCGGGGCGGTTGCGGTGGCCTGGCTGGACTGGCGGGCGCTGGCACGACGGCCGGGACTGCTCGCACTCGTGGCGGCGGCGACCGTTCTGCCCGTGCTGGCCGCACGGGCGGGCGGCGGGACGCCCGGCGCGCTGGTCGTGCTCGCCGCGGGCGCGCTGGCGGTCGCCGCGACCGGCACAGCGGGGGCGCGCCGGGACGCCGGGGACGCGGCGCTGGCGCGGTTGCTGGGCACCGGCCCGCGCGCGCTCCTGACGGCGCGGGCGGTGCTGCCCGCCCTGCTCGGCGGCTCCTGGCTGGCCCTGGCCCTGGCCTGGCTGGACCTCGCGGGCCCCGGCGGTGCGTCCTGGCCGCTCGGGCTGCTGTGCGCGCCGGCGCTGGCGGCGGGCGCGCTGCGCCTGGCGCGGCGCCACCCCGTGGAGCACGCGATGCCCGTCATGGACACACCCCTGGGCCCGGTTCCGCTCGGTCCGCTGGTGTGGGCGCTGACCGGCGCCGACATCGCCGTACTCGGATGCCTGCCCGCGCTCCTGGCGCTCACCACCGGGACGACCGGACCGCTGCTCGCGGCGCAGGCGGTGTGGGGGACGGCGGTGCTGGCGGCCTACTGCGCCGCACCCGGGCGCGCGTAGGCACACCGGCCCGGGGCACGCGCACCGGCACCTCCGACGGCCCCGCACCCGCGCCGACGGTCCGGCGGGGGCGGGACCGTCGGCCGGCCCGCCCCTCGCGGAGGCACACGCGGCCCCGCCACCGAGGCCCCGGGCCCACCGCCGTCTCCTGCGGTGATCCGCCCGGACCCCGTGTGGCACCATCCCTGTCATGTCCGTACGCGAACTCGTCGTCCTGGGAACCTCCAGCGCCGTGCCCACCCGCCGCCGCAACCACAACGGCTACTTCCTGCGCTGGGACCGCCACGGCCTCCTGTTCGACCCCGGCGAGGGCACCCAGCGCCAGATGCGCCTGGCCGGGCTCGCCGCCACCGACATCACACGCATCTGCCTCACCCACTTCCACGGCGACCACAGCCTCGGCCTGCCCGGCACGATCCAGCGCATCGCCCGGGACCGGGTGCCCCACACCGTACGGGTGTCCTACCCCGCCCAGGACGAGGAGTACTGGCGCCGGCTGCGCCACGCCACCCCCTTCCGCGACACCGACGTCATCCAGCCCCAACCGGTCGGCGGCCTGGGCGCCTGCCTGCTGGGGGAGGACGACCTGACCCTCACCGCGCTGCCGCTGCGCCACTCGGTCACCGCCTACGGGTACCGGCTCGCCGAACCGGACGGGTGGCGGATGGACCCCGCGAAACTGGCCGCCCACGGGGTGCACGGCCCCCTGGTGGGGCGCCTGCAACGCGAGGGCGCGGTCACGAACGGGGACGGGCTCCGGGTGGAGCTGGCCCAGTGCGCCCACCCGCGCCGCGGCCAGGTGTTCGCGTTCGTCATGGACACCGCCGAGTGCGAGGGGGCCCTGGAGCTGGCGCGCGGCGCGGACATGCTGGTGATCGAGTCCACCTACCTGGACTCGGAGGAGGCGCTGGCCACCTCCTACGGGCACCTGACCGCACGCCAGGCCGGGCGGATCGCCGCCCGGGCGGGGGTGCGCACCCTGGTGCTGACCCACATCTCCGAACGCTACGAGCAAGGCGAGGACCCGCGCTTCACCGCCGAGGCGCGCTCGGAGTTCGACGGGAACATCGTCCTGGCCCAGGACCTGGACCGCATCCCCGTCCCCGCCCGCGACTCCTAGACCCGCGAAGCACCGGCACGCCGGGGCCGGCGAGTTCACCGGCAGGACACGGACGAGCGCCGCGCGTTCACTCAGCGTTACCCCGTGGTCGCTACGTTCACACCGTCAGCGCACCCGGCAGAAAGGCCCGGCACCCATGCCCGCCTCCCCCCGCTCCGCCGCCCGCCGCACCCTCGCCGCCCTGGGCGGCGCCGCCCTCACCCCGGCCCTCCTGCTCACGTCCACACCCCACGCCCTGGCCCAGACCGCCCCCGAACGCGTCATCCTCTCCCCCACCGCCGACCCCTCCACCTCCCAGACCCTCACCTGGCGCACCGCCCACGACGGGGACCAGGTCCTGGAGATCGCCCCCCAGACCGCCCCCGACCAGGTCACCCGCGTCCCCGCCCACGCCACCGCCCGGATCGGCGGCACCTACCACGCCGCCACCGCCACCGGCCTGGAACCCGGCACCGCCTACCGGTACCGGGTCGGCGACGGCGCCCAGGCCCTCACCCCGTGGCGCACCCTCACCACCCCCGCCCCGACCGCACAACCCTTCGACTTCCTCTACTTCGGCGACATCCAGAACGACATCACCGAGGGCGCCGCCCCCGTCGTCCGCGCCGCCCTGGCCGCCGAACCCGACGCCGAGCTGGCCGTGCACTCCGGCGACCTCATCGACACCGCGAACAGCGACGCCCAGTGGGGTGAGTGGTTCGACGCCCTCGGAGCCGACGCCACCGGCACCCTCAACCACATCGCCGCGCCCGGCAACCACGAGTACTCCGGCTCCGCCCTGAGCGGCCACTGGTCCCCGCAGTTCCCCGGCGCCGCCAACGGCCCCACCTCCGGCCGGGACCTGCCCGAGACCGTCTACCACACCGACTACCAGGGCGTACGGTTCATCGTCCTCAACTCCAACTACCGCAACGCCGCCCCGCTCGACGCGGCCGCGTGGCTGGACACCCAGCGGCGGTGGCTGGAGCAGGCCCTGAGCGAGAACCCCCACCGGTGGACCGTGGTCACCTTCCACCACCCGGTGTTCTCCAACAGCCCCGGCCGCGACAACGCCCCCGTGCGCGACGCCTGGCTGGACACCCTGGAGGAGTACGACGTGGACCTGGTCCTGCAGGGCCACGACCACTCCTACAGCCGCGGCAACCTGGTGGCGAACCGCACCGAGGACCCCGACGTGCAGACCGGCCCCGTCTACGCGGTCACGGTGACCGGACCCAAGATGTACGACGTCGGCGACGGCAACTGGACCGGCAACGGCGCCGAGGCCCGCGTGCAGCTGGGCCGCACCCAGACCTTCCAGGCGGTGTCGGTGGACGGCGACACCCTGGAGTACGAGGCGCGCACCGCCCGGGGCACGGTCGTGGACTCCTTCACCATCGTCAAGGACCAGGACGGCAAGCGCGTCACCGACACCCTCTGACCCACGCAGGCCTTCCCTCCAGGGGTGTCCCCGTGTTCGGGCGGGGACACCCCGCTCCTCGTTCGAACACGGGCCGGGCCTTCGGGCCGGGATAGACTGGGAGGGCACCACGACGCAGTACCGGCCGGGGAGGTGAGAACGATCAGCGCAGTCGCAGGCGCGGCGTTCCCACCGCGAGGACACACCGTCCCGCAGTAACCGGAGCGCCCACAGGTCTTCGAAAGGCTCACGTGGCGTCCCCACTCCCACCACCCCTCCCCCTGCCCGACCTGGTCCGGCGCCTGCGCGCCGCCGGGTGCGTGTCCGCCGAGCAGGAGGCGGACCTGATCACCGCCACCGCCCGCACCCCCGGCGAGGCAGCCCGGATGGCCGACCGGCGCTGCGACGGGCTCCCCCTCGAACACGTCCTGGGCTGGGCGCTGTTCTGCGGGCTGCGCATCCAGGTCGACCCCGGGGTGTTCGTGCCCCGCCCCCGCACCGAGTTCCTGGCCCGCAGGGCCACCGCCCTGCTCCCTGCGCACGCGCTCGCCGTCGACCTGTGCTGCGGCTCGGGCGCCCTGGGCGCGGCCCTGGCCGCCGCCCGACCCGACATCACCCTGCACGCCGCCGACATCGACCCGGCCTGCGTCGCCTGCGCCCGCCGCAACCTCCCCGGGCGCCGCGTCCACCAGGGTGACCTGTTCGCGGCACTGCCCTGCGGCCTGCGCGGCCGCATCGACGTCCTGGTCGCCAACGTGCCCTACGTGCCCACCGACCGGATCGCCCTGCTCNCCGCGGAGGCGCGCGAACACGAGACCCTCAGGGCCCTGGACGGCGGCGCCGACGGCCTGGACCCGGCCCGCCGGGTCGCCGCCGGAGCCCGCGCGTGGCTGGCCCCGGGCGGGCACGTGCTCGTGGAGGTGGAACAGGAACAGGTGCGCCGGGCCACGGCGGCGTTCACCCGGGCGGGCCTGTCCTGCCGGGTACTCGTCGACCCCGACCGGGAGGCCACCGTCCTGGCCGCCACCCGGGCGTGAACACCGAGGCGACCGGAAGGGCCCCAGCCGTCACCGGAGCGGGGACCCGCAGGACCCCGGAAGGCCGGTGTGACCGCGTCACGGCGGGGACGGCACCGTCGACCCGCACAGCGGAGCCGGTACCCGACCGGGCGGCCCGGTCCCGCGCCGCCCGTCGCCGCACACGGCCCGCACCCGCGCGACCTGGAAGGTTCGTCGGTGAGCGCACCGTCCGTGACGCATCATGGAGAACATGCACGCTCCCGACGGCCCCCGCCTGGCCTCCCTGGCCGCACTGCTCGCCGACCCCACCCGGGCCGGGGTGTGCCTGGCCCTGCTGGACGGGCGCGCCTGGACCGCCGGAGAGCTCGCCCGCCACACCGGCGTGGGCGCCTCCACCATCAGCGCCCAGCTGACCAAGCTCACCCTGGGCGGACTCCTGACCCAGGAACGCCAGGGCCGCCACCGCTACGTCCGCCTGGCCGACGCGGGCGCCGCCCACCTGGTCGAGACCCTGGCCGCGCAGGCCGCCCCCGCTCCCGACCCGCCGCGCACCCTGCGCGCCTCCCGCGCCGGCGAGGCCATGGCCGCCGCCCGCACCTGCTACGACCACCTCGCCGGGCGCCTGGGATGCGCCGTCACCGACGCCATGACCCGCCGCGGCCTGCTCCGCCAGGACACCGGGTTCGCCCTCACCGACGAGGGCCTGGCCTGGTTCACCGACCAGGGCATCCCCCTGGAGCACACCGGCAGGCGCCCCCTGGCCCGCCCCTGCCTGGACTGCACCGAACGCCGCCCGCACCTGGCCGGGACCGCCGGCGCCGCACTGTGCGCCCACGCCCTGGCCGCCCACTGGTGCACCAGGATCGGATCCGGCCGCGCCCTGAAGGTCACCGACCGGGGGGAGCGAGCCCTGCGGGACTCCCTGGGCCTGGACCCCGCGACACTGCGCCGCTCACCGTAGCGTCCGCGCCCCGGCGTCGTCCCGTGACCTCATCGCCCAGCCCCCGGCGGTGGCCCGCCACGGCCGCCGCCCGCGCCGCCGTCGTGTCGTGGGCCTCGGCTTTCGTCTCCATCCGCAGCGCCGGCGAGTTCCACTCCCCCGGCCCCGGGCCGCCTGAGGGCCGGGGCCTGCTCGCGGCCCCGGCGCTGACACGCGCCGGGCGGCCTGCCGCGCACCCGTCCCGGCCCGGACCGGGGGCCCGCGGCCCCCTCCTACCCAGGGGGCTCAGGTGTGCCCGGGGGTGCCGCGGGGGCTGTCCAGCAGGGTGCGGGCGCGGCGGTGCAGGTCCTCGACCTCGTCCGTGCGCGCCCCGCCGGAACGGGGTTCGCCCGCGGACAGCGCGTGCGCCTCGCGCAGCGCGACCAGGGCGCGGGTCAGGCTCCGGCGCGCGGCCGGGTCGCCGGCCCCGTCACCCTCCAGGGCCCGGTGCGCCCGCTCCCCCTCGGTCAGGGCGGCCTCCAGGTGGTCGCCGGCCCTGCGGTTGGCCAGCACCGCGCACACGACGATGCCGACCGCGGCTCCCAGCACGGTCGCCCACAGGCGTTCGGCTGCCAGGCCCTCCGCCGCTCCGCCGGGGTGGGCCAGCCCCGACAGGGCCAGGGTGAGCGGGGTGACGAACACGATCGCGTAGGAGTAGTTGGTCATCACCACCGTCTCCGCGGCCATCTGGCAGAGCACCACCAGCACGATGATGCCCAGCGGCGAGTAGTCGAAGGAGAAGAGCACGGCCGCCAGCACCACGCCCACGACGGTGCCCAGGGCGCGTTGCAGGGTGCGGTGCCAGGTGGTGGTGACGTTGGTGGCCTGCAGGACCGACCCGGCCGAGACGGCCGCCCAGTACCCGTGTTCCATGCCCAGCGCCCAGGCCAGGGATCCGGCGAGCAGGGAGGCCAGGCCCACGCGGGCCACCGACACCGGGGTGGGCGAGGGGGCGCGCAGTACGGCGCGCAGGCGCACCCCGGGGCCGGGCGCGGGGGTGTGGTGGCGGCGCAGGTGGGCGGCGTGCGCGGCCAGGGCGGTGTGTTCGCGGTCGCCGACCAGGGGGCGGACCGTGCGGTCGCACCGTGCACGGCGGGCGAGTTCGCTCATCTGCGCGGCGGCGCGGGCGTCGGCGACGGGGTCCCCGGTGCCGCCGAGCAGGGCTTCGGCCCGGGCGGTGAGGATCTCCAGTGCCTCCAGGGCGGGGGCGCTGCGGGGCCGGGCGGTCCGGGGGCGGGAGAGCAGGGTGGTCCAGGCGTGCTGCACCGCGGCCTCCGCGGCGGCGCGGGTGGCGGCGGTGCCCTCGCGCAGGTGGCGGGCCAGGGCGTGCAGGGCGCGCGCCACGGCCAGGCGTTCGGGGGCGGTGGGGTGGGTCAGCGCCCCGACCATGGCCACCGTCCAGCACAGGGCGGCGGCCGCCGCCGTGGTGGCCGTCTCCAGGGGCAGCGCCGCCAGGGTCTGGGGGTTGTAGGCGGACACGCCGGTGGCGAAGACGAACATCAGTCCGGCCGGGGGGCCGAAGGCCAGCGCGTCGGAGAGGTACTTGGCCGCGGCGGCCACCAGGGAGCCGACGACGATCGCGGCCAGGGTGTGGGAGAACAGGGCCGAGGCCAGCCCGCCGACCGCCACGGCGAGGGTGAGGGCGGATCCGACCACGGCCAGGACCCAGGCGCGGCGGGCGTAGGTGTCGTCGCGTGCGTACAGGGCGGTGAAGCAGCCCATGGCGGCGTAGGGGGCCAGGTCCACGCGCCCCAGGGCGTGGAGCAGGAACAGGGGCAGGGCCACGCACGCCCCCGCCCGCAGGGCGGTGACGGCGACGTTGCCGCGGACCCGGCGGGGGACGAAGGCCTCGCGGACGCTGAGGGTGCCGCGCACGGACGCCACCACGGACAAAAAGTAATTCACAAGTAAATTATCTTAGTGTGGTTCACTGGCACCCAACAAGAGCGGAGAGGGAGACCTCCCCCACCAGGAAGGCCACCATGAGCGACGCCGTCTCCCGATTCCTCCACAGCTGGACCCGCCTGCACCCCGACCTGGACCTGTCCACCATGGCCGCCGTCGGCCGCGTCCTGCGCCTGGCCGCCCTGATGAACAACATCACCGAGGACGGGCTCGCCGACACCGAGGTCACCCGCCCCGAGTTCGAGGTCCTGGCCGCCCTGCGCCGCTCCCCCGACGGGCTGCGCCCCCGCCAGCTCACCCGCGAGACCATCGCCTCGGGCGCCGCCACCACCAAGCGCCTCACCCGCCTGGAAGCCGCCGGGCTCATCACCCGCACCCCCCTCGAACGCGACCGCCGCGAGATCCAGGTCCGCCTCACCGACCGGGGCAGCGCCCTCGCCGACACCCTCTTCGCCGACCAGCTCGACCGCGAGGCCGCCGTCCTGGCCCCCCTGACCACCGACGAACGCGCCCAGCTGGCCTCCCTGCTCTCCCGCGTCCTGACCCCCATCGACCGCGCCTGACCCCACGATCCCGGAACCCCCACCCGGCGGAACCGGACACCGCCGGGCCCGCACCCCGCACACCACCGCCTGGCACACTCGGCCACCATGGACACCTTCGACCACCTGTGGAACACCGACACCGTCTGGCTCAACACCGCCCAGTACGGCATCCCGCCCGCCCCCGCCCACCAGGCCCTCACCGACGCCCTGCACACCTGGCAGGCCGGCACCGGCGACCCCCTGGACTGGGGGCGCGCGGTCCAGGAGACCCGCACCCACCTGGCCGCACTCGTACACGCCCCCGAGGACGACATCGCCCTGGGCTCCAGCGCCTCCCAGATCACGGGCACCCTCGCCGCGTCCCTGCCCGACGGCGCCCACGTCCTGGTCCCCCGCGACGAGTTCACCTCGATCGTCTACCCGTGGCTGTCCCAGGCCGACCGCGGCGTCACCGTGCGCGCCGTCCCCCTGCCACACCTGGCCGAGAACGTGCGCCCCGACACCCACCTGGTCGCCTACAGCCTGGTGCACTCGGCCACCGGACAGATCGCCCCCACCGCCGACATCACCGCCGCCGCCCGCACCCACGGGGCCCGCCTCGTCGTCGACGCCACCCAGGCCACCGGGTGGCTGCCGGTGCGCGCCACCGACTACGACGCCCTCCTGGGCGCCACCTACAAGTGGCTCATGACCCCGCGCGGACTGGCCTTCGCCTACCTGTCACCGGCACTGCGCTCCGAACTGCGCCCCCACAACGCCGGACCGCTCGCCGCCCGCGACCCGGCGGCGTCCCTGTACGCCACCGGCGCCGAACCCCACCTGGACCTGGCCGACACCGCCCGCGCCTTCGACACCTCACCCAACTGGTTCGCGTGCGTGGCCGCGGCCGCCTCCACCCGCGTACTCCTGCGGGCGGGCGTGGAACGCGTCCACGACCACAACGTCGCCCTGGCCGACCACCTGCGCGCCGCACTGGGCCAAGCGCCGGGCGGATCGGCGATCACCTCGGTGGAGCGGCCCGACGCCGCCGAACGCCTGACCCGGGCGGGGATCGTCACCACCCGCAGGGGCGCGGGGACCCGCCTGGCCTTCCACCTGTACAACACCCTGGACGACGCCGAGCGCGCCGCCCGCGCCCTGCTCTGAGGCGCCCCGCGGGCGCGGTCGCCCGGGCGCGGTTCAGCCGCCCTGCGCGGACGGTCGCACGTTGCCCAACTCCCGGGTGACCGCGATCTCGATGGCGACCCGCGCGGGGTTGGGGCGCGGGGCCTTGTAGCGCGCGGTGTACAGGCGCACCGCCTCCGCCACCGCCCCGGGCTCGCCCGTCACCGTCGCCGTGCCCTCCAGCGTGCACCAGCGCGCACCCTCCACCTGCGACACCGACACCAGGGCGCCGGGGTGCGCGGCCAGGTTGCGGGCCTTGAAGCTGGCCCCGTCCGCGATCACCCGCACCAGGCGGCGCACGGGGTCATAGGTCGCCCCGACCGGGACCTGGTGGATACTGCCGTCCGGTCGGGGGCTGGCCAGCATGCACAGGCGGCGCTCCGCCCAGAAGGCGAGGAAGGGGTCGGTGGGAGCGTCGGACACGGGTGGCTCTTCTCGGATCGGCACTGAAGGCCCCCAGTATCCCAGAACGACCGGAGTGCGGTGGCGCACACCACATTGACGCGCCCAAGTCCGTCAATAAACTTGAGTCCATCAGCATCAAGTTATGTTTCTGAGATCATTTCGGGGGTTCACCACCATGCTGCTCACCCGCACCATCCCCTTCGACATCTCCCGCACCGCCGCCGGCGCCGCACAGCAGCGGACCGTCCCCATGGACGTCTCCCGCACCGACGGCGAACTCCTCGTCCAGCTCGACCTGCCCGGCGTCCGCGCCGACAGCATCGACCTGGAGGTCGAGCGCGACGTGCTCACCGTCCGCGCCCAGCGCCCCTCCCGCCGGGAGGGGGCCAGCCCCGTCGTGACCGAGCGCCCCACCGGCGCCTTCACCCGTCGGCTGCGCCTGGGCCAGAACCTGGACACCGACAACATCAGCGCCGACTACACCGACGGCGTCCTGACCCTGCGCCTTCCCGTCACCGAGAAGGCCAAGCCGCGCAAGATCCTCGTGGGCCAGGGCGGCACCGCCGCCTGAGGCGGACGCCGGACAAGGCACGGGGACGAGGGTGCGGGGCCACGGGGATCCCGCACCCCCGAACACGGCAACGCGCCGGGGCGCCCCACGACGGGGCGCCCCGGCGCGTCGCGTCGCGGACGGCGCGCGCCTCAGGCGGCGCGGGCGCCGTCCAGGAACAGCGAGACCAGGGTGGCCGCCGCCTCCTCGGGACCACCGGGGGCCATGTCCACCGCCCGGGCCAGGTGCAGGAAGGCGTTGCACAGCAGCGCCGGGTCCGCCCCGGTGAGCTCCCCCTCGGCCACCGCCTGGGCGAAGCGCGCCGTCACCGGCTCCAGCAGCGTGGACACGTACGCCTCGCGCAACTCCTTCTCCACGTCCCCCTCCAGTTGGTCCAGGGAGTCGAACAGGTGCTGCTCGAAGGAGGAGGTGGCCCCGGTGGGGTCGGCGACGGCGCCGACGATGACGGCCCTCAGCTGGGGGACGAGCCCGCCGGGCGTGGCCAGCGACTCCTGCAGGCTGCGGCCGCGCCGTTCGATGAAGTCCAGGGCGACGAGCTTGTGCAGGGTCTCCTTGCCGCCGGAGAAGTGGTGGTAGAGCGTGGGCTTGCGGACGCCGACCTCGGTGGCCACGGCCTCCAGCGAGGTGCCCCGGTAGCCGCGTGCGGCGAAGTGGGCGGCGTAGACGGACATGGCCCGGGCCCGGGTGTCGTTGGTCATGGTGATGTCCTCATGTGGTGGTGGGAGAGCAGGCCGGTGCCCCGACCTGCGAACATCACTCTACCGATCGGTCGGTAGAGTGGCAAGTCGGGGCTCACCGCCACCCGGGGGCCGAGGAGGATCGCTCCAGGACGTGGCGGTGGAGCCGCGACCTGGGCGACGGTTCGGTAGGCGTTGTTCGCCCCGGCCGTGCTCTACCCGCTCGAACACCAGATCCCACTGTCCGGCTTGACCGTGCTCTCCCGCCTGGCCGGTGGGGTGCGCAAGGCGGAGAACGCCCGCACCCGGTGTGCACCCGAACCGGGCGCCCTGCTCCAGGCGTGCGCGGGTCAGAACAGGGCGTGCACGCCCCCGGGACCCACCCCCGTGTCACGGCGGCGCTGGACCACGGCCAGCACGGTCGCGGGAACCAGGGTCAGGGCGGCGATGGCCGTCCCGACGACGAGGGGGCCCGTCACGCCCAGACCGGTTCCGAGGGCGATGCCGCCGATCCAGGAAGCAGCCGCGGTACCGACGTTGAAGGCCGCCACGCTGAGCGAGGACCCCAGGGTGGGCGCGTGGCCGGCGTAGCGGACCGCCAGGGAGATCAGCACCGGGTTCGCACCGAGGCCGAACAGCCCGAGCAGGACCAGCAGGACCGTCGTCGGGACCGACGCGCCGGAGACGAAGCAGAGCACCAACAGGATCAGGGCGGTCGCCAGCGGCGCGAGGATCGTCGCCGTGTGCGGTCGGCTGTCGCCGAGACGGCCGCCCAGCACGGACCCGACGAGCGAGCCGACGCCGAAACCGGCGAGCACCAGCGGAACGAGGTCGGCGGGGACGCCGGTCCGCTCGGTGAGCAGCGGCGCGATGTAGGAGTACACGGCCAGGACACCGCCGGTGGTGGCCGCACAGGCCGCCAACGCCAACCACAGTCGGCCCGAGCGCAGAGCGGCCAGCTCCGAGCGGACCGACACCGACCGGTGCCCGTCTCCGCCGCGGGGGACGTGGCGGGCGATCATCGGCATCGCGACGACAGCGAGGACCGCCAGCGCCCAGAAGGTGCCGCGCCAACCGACGAGCTGCCCGGCGAACGCGCCGAGCGGAACACCCAGGACGGTGGCGAGCATCCCTCCGGCGTTGACGACGCCCACGGCGCGCGAACCCGCCCCCGGGCCGGCGAGACGGGTGGCGACCACCGCGGCCACGGCCCAGAACGCACCGGTCGCCAGAGCGGTGAGGAACCGTGCGGCGAGCAGCACCGCGAAGTCGGAGCCCACGGCGACGATCACGTGCCCCAGGGCGAACACGCCCAGAGCGAGCACGAGCGTCACCCGCTGCGGCATCCGCAGGGTCAGCATCGCCATCAGCGGTGCGCCCACGACCATGCCGACCGCGAAGACCGTGATGAGCATCCCCGCCCGGGCGACACCCACCCCCACATCAGCGGCGATCTCGGGCAGGATCCCGGCCACGACGAACTCCGTCGTGAGCATCAGGAACGTCCCCAGTGCCAGGGCGTAGATGACGAAGGGAAGACGGGACGAACGACCCTTCCGGGAAACCCGGGTGGCTTCATCGTGCATGGCGGACCTCGCGTCGTGGTGATGCCTTCGCTGTCACCCCCACTCCACCGGCCACCGCCACTGCGGAGAAGGTCGCGTTTATCGGGGGTACAACCTCAACCCCCCTGAGCCGCTCACCTGCACCTATCGTGGATGGCATGGACAACCGTGCGGACATCAGGGGCTTCCTCGCCAGCCGACGCGCCAAGCTGTCCCCGGAACAGGTCGGGCTTCCCCCGGGCTCCCGCCGTCGGGTCCCCGGGTTGCGCCGCGAGGAGGTCGCCGCCCTGGCCGGGGTGAGCATCGAGTGGTACACCCGGCTGGAGAAGGGCCACATCGCGGGGGTGTCCGAGGAGGTGCTCGACGCCGTCGCCCACGCGCTGCGCCTGGACGAGGAGGAGCGCACCCACCTGTTCGACCTGGCCCGCGCCGCACGTCCGGCCCACCGCAAGGCGACCCGCCGCCGCGAGGTCGCCCTCGCCCCGCCTGTGCAGTGGATGCTGGACTCCATCACGATGTCGGCGGCGTTCGTGCGCAACGGCCGACTGGACGTGGTCGCGACCAACGCCCTGGCCAGGGCGTCGCACGCGCCGATGTTCGACAGCCGGACGACGACCGCCCACGGGCGGGCCAACTTCGCCCGCTACCACTTCCTCGACCCCACCTCCCGCGACTTCTTCGCGGACTGGCAGGCGGGGGCCGCGATGACCGTGGCACTGCTGCGCGCCGAGGCCGCACGCGAACCCCACGACCAGGCGCTGCGCGAACTCATCGGCGAGCTGTCCACCCTCAGCGACGACTTCCGCGTCCTGTGGGCCTCGCACGACGTGCGCATCCACCACGGCGGAACCAAACGCCTGCACCACCCGCAGGTCGGCGACCTTGAGCTGACCTTCCGGTCCCTGGACCTGCCGACCGCACCGCGGGCCGTGCACGACCTCTCGCTCTACACCGCCGAACCGGGGTCCCCGCACGAGGAGAGGCTCAAGCTCCTCGCGAGCTGGTCCGCGCCCAGCACGGCCCCCAGGCGGGAGAAGCAAGATCCACTGACCGCCCCCGAAACCCGGCCGAGCAAGAACTAGCGCCCGGGAAAGCTCATGAGGCCTGGTCCCCTGAAGGCCCGGCACCAGGAAGAGCAACCCGCGACCTTGGCCGGGGCCATCTGCCACCCGGCCCACTGCACGGGCCTACGGGTGGCGCAGACCGTCGCGTCGGAGGTGGCCCACGTGCGGCTCTCAGCGCGGCAGGGGAGAGTGCGGGTGCGGGGCAAGGACCGGTCGGGCGGCAAGGACCGCACCGTTCCGTCGCACCCCCAGGCCCGCGCCGCCCTGGAGGAGGAGCTGGACGAGCCCGGCCCCGCCTCCCCACCCGGAACCCGCCCCCTCGGATCGGCGCCCACCCCTGTAGTAGAGTCCCCCGCCCACCCCGGCGACCGCGGAGGCCACCATGACCGACCCCGCCCCCCACACCCAGGGCGTACTCGACACCGCAGACGGCCACCACCTGTACTGGCACGAGTACGGCAACCCCCACGGCCACCCCGCCTTGGTCCTGCACGGCGGCCCCGGCGGCGGCTGCCACCCCGGCTACACCCGCTTCTTCGACACCGACCGCTACCGCGTCATCATGCTCGACCAGCGCGGCAGCGGACGCTCCACCCCCAACGCCCGCCACACCACCACCGACCTCACCACCAACACCACCCACCACCTCCTCGACGACATCGAAGCCCTGCGTACCCACCGGGGCATCCACACCTGGCACGTCCTGGGCGCCTCCTGGGGCTGCACCCTGGGCCTGGCCTACGCCCAGACCCACCCCGACAGGGTCAGCGCCCTGGCCCTGGTCGCGGTCACCAACACCACCGCCGCCGAAGTCCACTGGCTCACCCACGCCATGGGCCGCGTCTTCCCCGAGGAATGGGAGCTCTTCCACCACGGGGCCGGCCCCGGCGCCGACCCCCACGACCTGTCCACCGCCTACGCGCGCCGCCTCGCCCACCCCGACCCCCGGGTGCGCTTCGAGGCCGCCCGCGCCTGGTGCCGGTGGGAGGACGTCCACGTCTCCACCGCCCCCGGCCACACCCCCAACGCCCGCTTCGCAGACCCCGACTTCCGCATGACCTTCGCCCGCCTGGTCACCCACTACTGGTCCCACGCGGCCTTCCTCGACGGCGACCAGCTCCAGCGCGACGCCCACCGCCTGGTCGGCACCCCCGGGGCCATGGTGCACGGACGCCTGGACATCAGCGGCCCCGTCGACATCGCCCACCGCCTCTCCCGGACCTGGACCGACGCCTCCCTGGCGGTGGTCGAGGAAGCCGGGCACAGCGCGGGCACCGTCACCCTCCTGGGGGCGGCCCGCGCCGCCACCGACCGGCTCGCCCCCTGACCCCACCCAGAACACCGGCCCCGGGCCCTTCCCAGCACACCGCCCCCTCCGGGCCGGCGCGCCACCAGCCCCCGCCCGCACACAGCGCGGCGCCCCCACCCGCACGGGCGGGGGCGCCCAACAACCAAGCCGGGACAACCGCTACGCGGCACGCTCCTTCAACTCCCGCACCAACACCTCGACCTCCTCCTCGGTGTTGAAGTAGTGCACCGACGCCCGCACCGCCTCATCCACCCCCACCTTGGCCTCCCACACCTGGTTCCACACCCGCGCCACACTCACGTTCACCCCGGCCCCCACCAGACGCGCCCGCACATGCTCCGCCGGAACCCCCTGCACCGCGAACGTCACGATCCCCGACCGCACCGGCCCCCGATCCAACACCCGCACCCCCGCCACCTGCCCCAACCGGTCCCGCGCGTACTCCGCCAAAGCCCCCACACGCTCCCGGATCCGCTCCAACCCCAACGCCACCGCGTAGTCCACCGCCACACCCAACCCGATCTGACCGGCCACACTCCGCTCGAAACTCTCGAACCGGCGCCCGTCCGCCCGCACCCGGTACCCGCCCTCCCCCACCCAGTGCGCCGACGACACGTCCACCACCGCCGGCTCCACCAGATCCGCCCCCGCACGCGCGTACAGGAAACCCGTCCCCCGCGGCCCCCGCAGATACTTGCGCCCCGTCCCCGTCAACAGGTCGCACCCCAACCGCTCCACGTCCAGATCCCACTGCCCCACCGACTGGCACGCATCCAACAGGAACAACGCACCCGCCGCCCGACACAGCGCCCCCACCTCCTGCACCGGATTCACCAACCCGTTGTGCGTGGGCATGTGGTTCAACGCCACCAACCGCACACCGCCCCGCCCCAACTCCCGCTCCAACGCCTCCAGATCCACCACCCCGTCCGGACCGTCGGGCACCACCTCCACCCGCACCCCCCGCTCCCGGGCCGCCTTCACCAACCCCAACGCGTTACTGGGGTACTCACTCGTGGTCGTCAACACCCGGTCCCCCGCCTCCAGGCGCACCGAACCGAACCCCGCCTCCCACGCACGCGTCGCACTCTCCACGAACGCGATCTCCTCCGGCCGCGCCCCCACCAACCGCGCCACCGCCGTGTAGAACCCCTCCACCCGCGCCTCGGCCCGCTCCGCCGCCTCATAGCCGCCCACCTGCGCCTCCAACCGCAGATGCCCCACCATCGCGTCCATCACCGGCACCGGCGGCAACGACGAACCCGCATTGTTCAGATGCACCAGATCCGCCACCGCAGGGGTGTCCGCCCGCACCGCACCCACGTCGATTCCCATACACCGCCGCCTTCCAGGAGGGGACCACCAACCCCGGGGAACCTACCCAGCACCCGGCTCAGCGCACCAACCCCGCCCGGAACGCGAACACCACCAACTGGGCCCGATCCCGAGCCCCCAACTTCACCATCGCCCGACTCACATGCGTGCGCGCCGTCGCCGGGGACACCACCAACCGGCCGGCGATCTCCTCGTTGCTGAGCCCCTCACCCACCAACGCCACCACCTCCCGCTCACGCCCGGTCAACACCTCCACCCTGCGCACCTCGCCCCCGGCCGGGCTCCGCGAGGTGAACGCCGCCACCACCCGCCGCGTCACCGACGGCGACAACAACGCCTCACCCCGCGCCGCCACCCGCACCGCAGCCAACATCTGCGCCGGATCACTGTCCTTGATCAAGAACCCCGACGCCCCCGCCCGCAACGCCTCGAACACGTACTCGTCCAACTCGAACGTGGTCAGCACCACCACCCGCGTCCCCGCCAACGCCTCCTCCGCGCCGATACGACGCAACGCCTCCAACCCGTCCACCACCGGCATCCGCACATCCATCAACACCACGTCCGGGCGCAGCTCCCGCACCAACCGCACCGCCTCCAACCCGTCCGCGGCCTCCCCCACCAGCTCCAGGTCCTCCTCCGTCTCCAACAACACCCGCAACCCCATCCGCACCAACGCCTGATCGTCGGCCACCACCACCCGCACCCTCACACCCGACCCCCCAACGGCAACTCCGCCACCACCGACCAACCCCCACCCGCCCCAGGACCCACCCGCAACACCCCGCCCACCGCACCAGCACGCTCCCGCATCCCCGCGATCCCCGACCCCTCACGCACCCCGCCCACCACACCCACACCCTCATCCACCACCGACACCACCACCATCCGCTCACCCCGCTCCACCACCACCCGCACCGGCGCCCGCCCACCCGCATGACGCACCACGTTCGTCAACGCCTCCTGCACGATCCGAAACGCCGCATGGTCCACCGCCCCCGGCACACCACCCGACCCCTCCCACACCAACTCCACCCGGCGCCCCGCCGCACGCAACTCACCCACCAACGACTCCAACCGGCCCAACCCCGGCAACGGCCCCCGCTCCGCCACCCCGCCCTCCCCGCGAAACACCGCCAACGTCCCCCGCAACTCCTCCAACGCCGACCGGCTGCTCTCCCGGATCGCCTCCAACGCCACCGCCGCCTGCTCCGGCCGCCGATCCACCACATGCAACGCCACCCCCGCCTGCATGCTGATCACCGACAAACTGTGCCCCACCAGGTCATGCACCTCACGGGCGATCCGCAACCGCTCCTCATAGCGGTGCCACGCCACCTCCTGCTCCCTCTCACGCCGCCGCGACTCCCGCCGCGCACGCACGAACACACCAGCCCCCGCCGGCACCGCCATCGCCCCCACCGCGAACACCACCGCCGTCACAGCACCCCCGTCCACCCACCCCCACCACGGACGACCCGCCTGCGACAACAACCCCGACACCACCACCAACGGCCCCGCCCACCCCAGAAAACGCCCCACCCCCATCCGCAACCCGGCCGAGAACACCACCAACGCCGGCAACACCAGCACAGGCCCCGGCGGATGCCCCGCCCCCAGGAACAACGCCATCCCGCACGCACCCGCCACCAGCGCCGCCACCGGCCACACACGCCGCACCACCACAGCGCACACCAGCACACCCACCGCCACCCACACCGACCAGGGCACCACCACCGCACCCCAGTCCACCCCCGCCGGCGGACCACCCCTCCACGGCCCCGGACCCGGCCCCCCGCCACGCCACGCCAACTGCCCGCGCACCGCCCCCACCACCAACACACCCAGCACCACGCCCAGGACCCCGTCCCAGACCAGCACCCGCACACGACCTCGCACCTCAGCCACACCCCGACCCTAGAACCACCACCCCCGCACGTCATCGCACCCACGACGCAGACCCCCTACGCCCACCGACGTACACCAGGAGTCGACACCCGGGGGACGACCGCGACCACCCACCACGCGCACAGTGGACCCATGAACACCGCAACCGCCGCACTCGCGGCCACCACCGCGGCCCACACACCCCCCTGGGGGGACGGACCGCCACCCTTCGCACCACTGGGAGCACTCATGTTCTGCCTGCTCATCGCCCTCATCGCCGGCGCCGTCCTCCTCACCGTCCTACGCACCCGCCACGGCGCCCCACCCTGGGCCCCCCGCCCCGCCGCACCCGAGGACGACGCCCGCCGCACCCTCGCCGACCGCTTCGCCCGCGGCGACATCACCGTCGAGGAGTTCATGGAAAGGGCCAGCGCCCTCAACTGGAACCCCGGCAAGGACGACACCCCCCGGCGAGGCCGCCGCTGACCCGCCACCCGCGCCGGCCGGCCGTCCCCGCGCCGACGCACCACCCGCGCCCGGGCCACCACCACATGGACCCGGGCGCACCCCGTGCCCACCCCGCCACCGGGCCACGGTGTGGGCGACACCGCCCCCACACCCGACCCACCCACCCCCACCCATCAGCCACAATGACCACACACCACCACAACACCCACGAAGGAGCACCCCGCCATGCCCCTGCCCAAAGCCGAACTCCACCTCCACATCGAAGGCACCCTCGAACCCGAACTCGCCTTCGCCCTCGCCCACCGCAACAACCTCACCCTGCCCCACCCCACCGTCGACGCCCTCCGCGACGCCTACTCCTTCACCGACCTGCAGTCCTTCCTCGACCTCTACTACGCCCTCATGGACGTCCTGCGCACCGAAGCCGACTTCACCGACCTCGCCGACGCCTACCTCACCCGCGCCGCCGCCCAGGGCGTCCGCCACGCCGAGATCTTCTTCGACCCCCAGGCCCACACCAGCCGCGGCATCGACCTGGACACCGTCATCAACGGCCTGGCCGCCGCCCTGGACACCAGCCTCGAACGCCACGGCATCAGCACCGCCCTCATCCTGTGCTTCCTACGCGACCGCCCCGCCGCAGAAGCCCTCCACACCCTCGACCAGGCCCGCCCCCACCTGCACCGCATCACCGCCGTCGGCCTGGACTCCGCCGAGGTCGGCCACCCTCCCGAGAACTTCACCCACGTCTTCGCGGCCGCCCGCGACCTCGGCCTGCACTGCGTCGCCCACGCCGGAGAAGAAGGACCCGCCTCCTACATCTGGCAGGCCCTGAACCTCCTCGAAGCCGAACGCATCGACCACGGCATCCGCGCCCTGGACGACCCCGACCTGCTCACCCACCTCGCCCGCACACAGACCCCCCTCACCGTGTGCCCCCTGTCCAACGTGCGCCTGCGCACCGTCCCCACCCTCGCCCAACACCCCCTGCCCGCCCTCATCGACGCCGGACTCCTCATCACCGTCAACTCCGACGACCCCTCCTACTTCGGCGGCTACGTCCACGACAACTACGAAGCCCTCCACACCCACCTGGGCCTGGACGACGCCACCCTGCGCCAACTCGCCCGCAACTCCTTCACCGCCTCCTTCCTGCCCCCCGAACGCAAGAAGGCCCTCATCGCCGAAGTCGACGCCCACCCCACCACCTGGTAGGCGGCCTGCTTCCCCTGCGGAGGCGTCGGTGAGCGGGTCGCCTCACCCAGGTCGCTGGAGGCGCGGTGTCCGTCCGCCAGTTGTCAGGCAAGGCGAGGGCCGACGCGGCCGGCCGGTGCGCGTGTTTCCAGAAGTAGCGGCCGGCGATGAGCGCCCGGCCACCCCCGAAGCCACTCAGCGGTTGCTTTGCGACTCACCGGAGCCTCGGACGAACCAGACCTCCATGTCCGTTCGTCCCGGCTACACGAGAACGGCGCCTACCTGGCGGCCTCCGGATCCGCGGACTGCGTGTCTCCCATCTCCACCCGGAAGGGGTATGTCCTGGCTGCGGTGAACGCGTCGTGGATCGGCATGATGAGCGAGGTGAGGCGACGGACGCCGGCGTCGCCGATCGGCGTCCACAGCGCCGCGCAGTGCTCGTCGGTCTCGACCTCGATCTGCTCGCGCGCCGCGATGCCGGCATCGGTAGCGGTGCCGTCGGCGTTGAGCCAACCGCGTGCGACGAGGCGTGTCGTTGCCGCAGCCACTTCCTCGTCGTCCCACAGCCGAGTGGTACGCGCGATCGCTTCCGGGAAGTGACCTGTCGCGGTTTGCGGAACGGTGCAGTCACACGGCCCGAGGTCGTTGGCGGCGAGCACGATGAAATGCGCGTCGCCGCGCCACTCGCGCAGCACCGTGATCTGCTGCCACAGCGCGACGAGCGGATCGGCTGGGAGGGGAACCGAGGCGTTGGTCACCTTCGACGACATCGCCGACGAGCCGATCCCCCGCGTACGCCAGTCCGACCCGTTGTTGAACGCCTACTGGCGGCTCGATCCCCGGCCCGACGGGCGGCCCGCGCCCGACGGCCCCCTGGTCGAAGCCCTCGAGGACAAACACGAACTCATCGCCGCCGGGCAGGCCGTGGCCATCGGGCCGCCCCTCGACCACGCGACCGGCCTGCATCCCAGCCTCACCACCGTCCCGTTGCACGGGGTCGAACCGAGCCAGGTCGTACTCGCCACGCGCACCGGCGACCGCAGCCGTCTGGTCACCGCTTTCCGCAAGCATGCCGAAGCTCTGCTCACCGGAACCCGCCCTGCAGGGCCGATCCGCCCGACATGATCAGCGGCAGCTCCGCCCGCACACGCAAGCGACCATGGCCCGCGCCTGCTCTGCCGCCGCAGCGTCCCGACGAGATCGGGGGTCTCCTCCCAGGACGTCCTACGCGCCGCTGACCCGGACGACGCCGAGCGGGCCGCACCCGATCAGGGCATGGACAGCACGGCGCGGTCAGGGCTGCACCTCGCGCGTCAGCACCACACCCGATGCGCACCGCGCTCACCACTCCCGATGCCGGCCTTTCGACAGCACCCGCCTCCCGGTGGTCGACGACGTCGGCGGCCGTGCGGTCGGCCCGCTCCTCGGAGCACCGAACACTATTCGGCCTCAACGGGGCCGTCCACCGCCACATCCTGGAGCAGCCCTCCACACCCCCGGGTTGCTCTGCGGCTCACCGTAGCTTCGGGAGAACCGGGCCTCGACCCACCGCCGGACCCCTCCCACCACACGCAAAAAAAGGGGCCCGACCACACCACCCTCACACCCAGGCCACCGACTGCCCGTGCCCACCGGTGTACGCCACCACCCGACCATCCACCGCCAGCGTGAAATCGGTGTCCACCACCGGCTCGGCGTTCTCCCACCCCGGGAACACCCGCCACCCCTCGTTCGACACCCAGCGCCCCCGCACCCGCCCCACCGCCCGCTCGAACGCCTCCCGCCGCTCCCGCGGCAGGTACGCCAGCACCGCACTGTGGAACACCACCAGCGTCGCCCCCTCAGGAGCCCACGCCGCCACCTCCCCCAACCGCTCCACCAGATCCCCCTCCACCAACAGCGGAGGATCGGCCGCCACCACCGACGCCGCCCCCCGCAACCGCTCACGCCGCACCGCCTCGGCCTCCCCCGGCCAGACCAGCGACTCCAACCAGCGCACATCCCCCTCATCGCCCGCATCCAACGGGTTCACGTCGATCCCCGCACGCCACACCACCTGCGGCACCCGATCCGGCACCGGCACCCCGCCCGAGGTCGCACACTCCAACAGCACCGGGCTCTGCGCCGGGCCGACCTCCGCCCCGCCGTCGAAGGAGTACCGGTACCGGTCCGGGTACAGGCACAACCCCGCCGACGCCCCCACCTCCAACAGCGCCAACGGGCCCGGGATGGACGCCAGCACCGGCAGCAGGGTCGCGCAGCGCCGCACCTCGTTGGTCTGGGTGCGCCGCTCCAGCACCACCGAGCGCACCTCACCCCAGTGCCCCACCAGCCACTCACGCCATGCCTGCCACGTCTGCACCGGCCCGCCCAGGAACCGCACCGCCCCCAACAGCAGGTTGGGCTGGCGCTTGGCCCCCTCCGGCAGGGACGCCACCAGCCCCAGCACCTCCTCGTCCTGTGCCAGCTCCTCACAGATCCGCGCGTAGGCGGGGGAACCCCCCGCCGCGCAGTGCCGGGCGAAAGCCCGGTAGCTGCCCGCGATGTCCGCTCCGATGTCGGCGACAGGATCCATGGCGACGCTCTCTTTCACGTAGAGGGGGGACCGGGAGTCCGCGAACCGGTCCTACCCGCCCACCACCCGCCCCGCTCCCGCGACACCCCCGCACACGCACCACGCGGACGAGCGCACCACCGCCGAACAGCGCCCCCGCGCCGCCCCCGAGACGAACACCACACCGCACCCGCCCACAGCACAACCCGCAAGGGAGAAAAAAAGGGGGGGCCTCAGGCGGCCCCCGAACGGAACCGCTCCCGGTACCGGGCAGGCGCACACCCCAGCGCCCGCACGAACGCACGCCGCATCACCTCCGCACTCGCGAACCCGCACCTGCGCGCCACCGCCACCACCGGCGCCTCACCCTCCTCCAGCAACCGCCGCGCCGTCTCCACCCGCACCCGCTCCACGTACCGGCCCGGCGTACACCCCACCTCCCGGGCGAACACCCGTGCGAACTGGCGGGGAGACAACCCCACCCGCTCCGCCAACGCCCCCACCGACAGATCACCCTCCGGATGCTCCGCGATCCAGTGCTGCACCTCCCGCAACGGCTCCCGCTGCGCCGCCTGCACCGACAGGTGCGTCGAGAACTGCGCCTGGTTGCCCGGCCTGCGCAGGAACACCACCAGATGACGCGCCACCTCCAACGCCACCCGCCGCCCCAGATCCTCCTCCACCAGCGCCAACGCCATATCGATCCCCGCCGTCACCCCCGCCGACGTCACCACGCGCCCCTCACGCACGAAGATCGGATCCGGCTCCACCCGCACCGACGGGTACTCCCGCCCCAACCGCTCACAGAACGCCCAGTGCGTGGTGGCCCTCAACCCGTCCAGCACACCCGCCTCCGCCAACAGGAACGCCCCCGTGCACACCGACGCCACCCGTCCCACCCCCCACGCGTGCCCACGCAACCACCCCACCAACTCCGGCTGTTCCTCACGCGTACCCGCACCCCCCGGCACCACCAGGGTGTCCACCCGACCCACCCGCTCCAACGCCACCGACGGAACCAACCCCACACCGCTGGAGGCCACCACCGCACCCCCGCCCAACGACGCCGTACGCACCCGATACCCCGACCCCGACGCAAACGCCGCCCCCGCGAACACCTCCAACGGACCCGTCACATCCAGGCTCTGCACACCGTCGAAGACGACCACCACCACCTCATGGACCATCCCCCCACCCCACCACCCGCCCACCACGACCGCAAGGACACACACCCCACCCTTCCCGCCACCCCGCCCGCCACCTTGACCTCAACCAAACTTCAGGCACGACCGTGGGAACCACACACCCACACAAGGACACCCATGCACCTGATCACCACACCCACCGGCACCGTCGGACACCACGTCCTGACCACCCTGCTCACCCACGCACGCCCCGTCCGCGCCCTCGCACGCAACCCCCACCACCCCCGCATCCCCCACGGCACCCCCACCGCCCGAGCCGACCTCCACACCCCCACCACCTGGCCACACGCACTCCAAGGCACCACCTCCGCCTTCCTCGTCTGGCCCCACCCCACCCTCGACCACGCCGCCGACTTCATCACCGCCCTGGCCCACCACGCCCGCCACATCGTCTACCTCTCCTCCGCCGGAGCCGACCCCCCCCCCCCCCCCCCCCCCGGAGGCGCC
>NZ_JAUZMY010000045.1:0-40765 GCF_036327455.1 Nocardiopsis codii
AATAAGAGGGACTCCAAAACACCAGCAAGAAGTCACGCGAGAACGCGAGCATCTCGGAGCACCCGCACCTGGTCGGACGTCAGACGGCCGGCCGCCGGGTACAGGTGAGCGGTCCCCCACGCGGTAGTGACCCGGATCCACGCCTCATCACTGGACACCCGCCACACCTCGGCCTGCGCAACCAGGTCGCGCAAGATCGCGTTCCGGGTCCACGCCGCCAGCGTCGGCCACTCCTCGATCAGGGTCCCCATGATCGCGACGTGGTCCTCGGGTCCGCGAGTGCGCGCCTGCTTGGCCTCGGCCAGCTGGGCGGCGAGCTCGGCCTCTCGCGCCTGGTGCTTGTCCCGGGTGCGCCGGTAGGAGTCGGCCGGGATGTCTCCCTCGGCGTATGCCTCTGTGAGCGCGTCGAGCCGACGCCGGGTGTCGAGGATGTCGGCTTGGATCTTCTGCACGTCGGCTGCGGCGTCGGTCGCGGGCGCCGAGGTGGGGTTGTGCGCTTCGGTGGCCTCGGCGATCTCGGCGAGTCGGTCGCGCTCGCTGGTGATCAGGGACCACAGGGCGTAGAGGACCTGTCGGCCGGAGACCTGTACGGGTGAGTCGTGCACCTGTCGCCCCGGGCACGCGCCGTTCAGACTGGCGAGACACCTCCAGTTCGGGGGGTGGTCATGGCCCAGGGACGGTATCGCGGACATGGACCGGTGGCACCAGCGACAGCGCATGAGACCGGTTGCTTCGTATTTCGCTTCCTTGGCCCTGGGGCCGAGTTTCTTCCCCTGCTGTCGACGATTCTTGTACGCGTCCCAGACGTCGTCGCGCTCGTTGTCGTCTGCGAATACGTGCGGTTGCGCCCCGGGCAGTTCCACACGGTTCTTGCAGTTTCCAGCCCCGTCGGGTTCGTGGCTTTCGCATTTCGGATTGTGGGCAATGATGTAGCCACATCCGAATCCGGAATCCAGAATGGAAAGGACTGCATTATTTGACCAGTTGTCCACATTCCCCAGGACGCTTGGAATCCGACCTTCAAGCAGCCATTTGACAAGGTGCATCGTGGGCGCACCTTCCGCTGATTCCATAAACATTCTTCCCAGCTGTGGGGAAAGGTCGCCGAGCGCGTAGCGTTCTTCGGGGTCGTCGGGATCAACGACGTACTTGTCTCCGAATTTGATGCGCCCGAGTCGGTCGTATCCGAACTTCGCCGCCCCGGTGTGGGGGAGTCCGCGCGCGAGTCGGTAGGCATGGACTTCCCGCCACCCCTCCCCGATCAGGTCGCTTTTCAGGGCCGCCACCTCGAAAAGCATCCCGCGCGCGAAGCGCCCGATGGCGGTTGCGGCGTCGACCTGTTCCGTAGCGGAAAGCAGTTGACCGCCCGCGCGTTCCAGCCGGGACAGGTTCATAGCGTTGTCGGCGCGGTTCCGGCCGAAGCGGTCGAACGTGCGCACGCCGACCTGACGGGCACCGTCGACTGCTGACCGGGTAGCGATGCTGTCGATGATGCCGCTGATCTGACGCTTCGCGAGGGTCCGGCCGGAGAGGTCGAGATCGGCCACCCACAGGACGATCCGACGGCCGGTGGACGCCGCCCACGCGTTGACCGCGTCGGCCTGCATCTCCGGGCTGATCATGTCCTCCCGGGCGGTAGAGACGCGGATATAGCCGATGATCGGGATCCGGCCGACGGGGTCGCCGTGGTGGGTGATGAGTAGGGCGTCGAGGTCGATCTCGTAGTCGACCGCCATGGGGGGTCCTTCCGGTGGGGGCAGGTGTGGGGGTGACGCTCCATGCCCCCGCGGGAGCGTCACCCTGGGCCGCGTGGGCCCTATGCCCTGGGCGGGCCGAGTAGGGGTCCGACGCGCTCGGCCGCCGAATTCCACGGGTGTGCCATGCCGGCGGCTTCACAGCGTCGGATGAGGTCTCGGTCGATGCGGGTGTCTGGGCGCCACCATCGCGCCCGGGAGTAGGCGACCGGGTCGAGATCGGGGTTGGGGATGCGTAGTGCGGACCACAGGACCAGGCGGGCGGGCCCGTGCAAGTTTCGGAGGTAGGCGTGTTCGAGTCGGTCGCTGTAGAGGTCCTCGGTGAACACGACCAGGTGCCGGGCGCTCCCGTCGGGGAGGGTGAGCCGGTAGGGACGGTACGCCTGACGGCGGGGGAGGTCGCCGAACGTGAACGAGATGGGGGGAGGGGTGTGCCCGGGTGCGGGTGGGGGGAGCGTGAGGCCGGCCGGGTCGGGGGGTTGGTCTAGGACAGACATTGTCCTCCTGTCGTGGGTGAATGATCATGCTAATCGGACAAGCGTTTGTTTCACCAGTCTTGACCTGGACTTTTTCACACATGGTGATCGCTCTCCGCATGAGTCGTATTGCACCCCGTGACGGTTTACCGACCTTTTGTCCGATTCTGGTCAACCCTTGTGGCAACCATTCGCGCGACTATGCGTCGCGCCCCCGACGCCGTTGCATCTCCTCGCGTTTGGCCGCGTAGAACAGGGTGTAATCCGAGCGGATGCGCTCGGCGAGTGCAGTCTCTAGCTCGGCGCGCTCCTCGGCGGAGAGGTCATCGTCGCCCGCGATGTCCTCGACGATCTCGTAGACAACCCGGCCAACCCGCGTCCCGAGCACATGCTCGGTGCTCCCCTCGGCGTCGCCGGGAGGGGTGGGGGTGTCGCCGCCCGACGTCCCGGCCGGCGCGGCGCGGCCGAGGGTGGCGAACAGCTCGCCAACATCGACGCGGGTTGCGTGCGCGAGCGCGACCCAGATGCTGTCGGTAGCTCGCTGGGGCTCCTCTCCGCGTAGGCCGACGGTAAGACCGCGCAACCACGTCTCGGAGATTCCTGCCCGCTTCGCCAGTTCGCGCTGGCTGAGGCGGTCGCGCTTGCGCGCCTGGTGTATGAGCTGGCCAGCTGCACGCCTGCTCTCCGCGGTCTCTTCTGTGGGGAAGGGCATCCGCTCAGTGTACGCACTACTACGCACTTCAGTACGACTTTGACGCGAATTTATACGCGCGTAGTACGCACACACTCCGCGCGTAGTAAGGGTTTCATGGCCCCAGAGTGCGTAGACACCTGCGTAGAAGTGTGCGTACTTTGCGGGATTTGAGTTGCGTAGTGTGCGTAGTGGTGCGTAGTGTCGCCCCCATGATCAACGGAAACACGCTGGTCGCGCTCCGGGAGACGCTCGGCTACACACGAGCTCACGTGGCCCGGACCGCCGGTATCAGCCCCCAGCACTATGGCCAGATCGAGCGCGGACAGCGCGGACGGCGGCCCTCTCGCCGGGTCCTGTACGGCATCAGCACCGCCCTCGGCGTCAAGCCCGCCGCCATCATCCGGGACGCGGCGTGAGGGCGCCCCGGCCGTGGGCAGAGGTTCGCGCCGCCGCCGCCCGCACGCTGCGAGCCGGACGTATCGCCCGCGACAGTCTGTCGCCCCGCGCCGCGGCCGAGGCCGCGCACATCCCCGGTGGGCCGTCGGTCGACGACCTCGAAGCGCTCATTCGCCGTCACCGCGCCGAGGCGCGCGCCGCCCGCATCCCCCGCCCCGCCGCGCACCACGCGGCATAAGAAGAGCCCCCGCCTGACGACCAAGCCCGCGGGGGCCCCGAAAGGAACGCATTCCTGTGAAGCACTCTACCCGCCGCCCCTCCTCCGCCCCGGTGGTGACCCTGTGAACGCCGCCCAGCTCGCCGAGTACCTTCTCCCCGCGTTCATGGCCGTGGGCATGGCCGCGGCGACGTGGCTCGGATACCTCCTCGGTGCCGAGTCCCTCCTACTGGTCATGCGCCGCGCTCGCCGACTCCGCGCCGAGGTGCGGCGCCTGCGGTCCGAGCGCACCGAGCTCGTCGCCCAGCTGATCGAGGCCGAGACCAGCCTCGGTCGCGCCACGGGCGGCACGGACGCCATCATGCGCGCCGTGCGACAGGGGGAACAGTGACCACCACCGCCACCGCGCCCGTGTTCCTGTCCGTGCCCGACGCGGTCGCCCCGGCGCCCGCGTCGGTCGAGGTCGCCCCTGTGGTCTGGCCTACCGCGACGCTCGCCGAGGGCCTGGTCGCCCTACAGGGGAAGCTCCCCCGCATCCACAAGGGCGAGACGGCGAACGTGAAGAGCGACAAGGGGAGCTACTCCTACAGCTACGCGGATCTCGCCGACGTGTCCGAGGAACTCCTACCGGTGTTGGCCTCGGTCGGGCTGTCGTTCACCACCCGCCCGACCCTGGTCGATGGCGTTTTCCTGCTCGCCTACGCCCTGGTGCACGTGTCCGGGGAACGCGAGGAGGGCCTCTACCCCCTCCCGGCCGGGGGCAACCCGCAGGCGATCGGGTCGGCGATCACCTACGCGCGCCGCTACTGCCTGCTCGCCATGACCGGCGCCGCCCCACACAACGAGGACGACGACGCGCGGGCCGCCATGCCGACCCGCGGGACCGACGGCGCCCGGGGCAGTGGCGCCCCGTCAGAGGTCGACACCGAGTGGGTCGCCGAGGCCCGGCGCCGGGTCGAGACCGCCCGGTCCCGTGACGACCTGTCCGCTGTGTGGGCCGCCATCCGCCCCGCGCTCGTCGAGGGGCGTATCGACCAGGCGACCGCCGACCGGGTCGCCGACGCTGTGCACGCCCGCGCCGCCCAGCTCGACGCCGAGGACGCGCCCCCGGTCGACGAGGCGGCCGACCCGCCCACGGCCGACGCGCCGACGGCCGACCAGGTGCGCGCCGCCCAGGACCGCGCGGCCGAGGGGCCGCCCGCTGTCCCGATGGTCGACCACAACCCGGCGCCCGCACCCCGGTCGGTGATCCCGCCGGGCCCGGCCCATGACGACCAGCTCGCCGCGCTCCGTGCCCGCGCCGCCCGCATCGCCGCCAACCACACGCCCGGAGAGAACCAGTGACACAGCCAGAGATCACGCCGGGGGCCGCCGTCGCCGTCATGCGCGTCATCGGCGATCAGGTCAAGGCCCAGACGTCCGCCGTCCGCGCGTCCGCCGAATCGGAGTTCAAGGGGTTGCGCGCGGCCGGGGTCAAGAGCATGCAAGCGCAGCTCCCCACCGGCGCTGAGGTGGGGCGGATCAGTATCCGCGACGCGTCCCCGGTGGTCCGGTGGAACGGGCCCGCACTGACGGAGTTTGTGCAGCGCACCGCCGCACACAACCTTGTGGACCGGGTCAACCCCGACGTGTTGGGCGACCCGGAGCTCGTCCTCTGGGTTCTCCAGCACCGCCCGGACATGGTGCGCACCGAGGTCTACGACTCCTACCGCGACCAGCTCAAGAAGAAGCTGACGGCCGAGGGCGAGCTCGTCGACGAGTCGACGGGAGAGCTGCACAAGGTCGCCGAGATCGACCGGCCAGCGGCCACGGGTGCGTTCTCGTACACGCCGTCGGACAGTGCGGCCGAGGAGGTGCTCGCCGCGTGGCGGTCCGGGGCGCTCGCCGGGATGGGCGGAGTTCTCTCCGCCATCACCGGCCCGGCCGACGGCGCCCAGGCCGCGGGGGGCGACCAGTGAGCGTCTCCGCCCCCGCGTCGACTGCCGCTCTGTTCGGCGCGGTCCGCGCCGACATCGGGGCCGCGCTCCGGCTCGACGCTGGCCGCCTGTCCGGCGCCCCGGTGGACCTCGGAGAGCTCGACGCGCTGCTCTCCGACGCCGCCGAGCGGATCAGCGACCTACGCGGCCTGATCCACGCCCAGACGCCCGCCCGTTCCTGATCCATCCCCTACCGGCCGCACGCCCCGTGTGGCGTGCGGCCGGTCCCATGAGAGGACACCCCGTGTCTGAAGTCCCCCGCCCCGTCCTGGGGCTGGATCTCGCCGCTGTGAAGTCCGGCTACGCCGTGCTGCACGCCGGGGAGATCCTCGCCGTGGGCACCATCACCGCGCCGCCCGCCGCTGGCGAGAAGCGGACGGCCGAGGACAACATGCACCGCCTCGACGTGGTGACGCACATGGTCGAGGTGCTCCTCGACCGGTACCGGCCGGGTCTGGCCGTGCTGGAGGACTACGCCCCCGGCGCCAAGGGATCCGCGGCGCACCGGCTCGCCGAGATCTCCGGCGCAGTTCGGCTCGCCTGCCGACGCCGCGCGGTCCCGCTCGCCCTGGTCGGGGTTCGTCAGGTCAAGCAGTACGCCACCGGGTCGGGGACGGCCGCCAAGTCGACCATGGCGGTTGCCCTGTACAAGCGCACGGGGTTGGAGCTGTCCGAGGATGAGGTCGACGCGTGGTGGATCGCCGCCATGGGCGCCGATCACCTCGGTCACCCGCCCGCGGTGCTCCCGGCCGCACAGCGTGCCGTGCTCGACCGCATCACGTGGCCGGAGACCGGACAGGGCGTGATCCTGTGACCAGGCCCGCCCCGATCACGGTGACGTGCGCCTGTGGGTGTGGGCGCGTCGGTGAGCGCCGAGGACGTGAGGGGTACGTCCGTGCTTGCTATGTGCGGTGGAATCGGGTCGGTCGCCCCGCAGGCGGCCCCCCGCCGGCCGCGCGCGGTCGCGTCGCCGCGAGTACCGGGGAGTCGGCCCGTGCCCGCGCCACCCGCGCCCGGTACCGGTGGGCGACCCGCGTTGCTGTTGACGTGGTGACCGGCGCCGTGTCTCTACCCGCCCCTGTGTGGGAGGAGTCCGCGGAGTGCCGCGACCTCCCCCCGGGGTGGACGCCGAACTTGTGGTTCCCGCTCGGCCCCGTGTCCACCGACGTCCGTGCGGCGTGCGACCGGTGCCCGGTGCGCCGTGAGTGCCTGATCACCGCGCTGATCCGCGAAGAGGCTGACGGTATCTGGGCCGGCCTGTCCCCCGACCAGCGGGCCCGCGCGTTCAACCGCGGGCGGGCCACCGCCCCGCCCCAGGTCGCCGAGGACGCCGCGTGACTTCGGTACCCCACCAAACGAGAGGAGGCCGCACGTGTGGTTCCGCGTAGATGACGCGTTCAGCACACACCCGAAGGTGTTCGCCGCGTCTCCGGCCGCGCTCGGCCTGTGGGTCGTGGCCGGGTCCTGGTCGTCCGGCGCCCGTACAGGGGGTGTGATCCCCCGGCACGCGCTCGCGCGACTCCTGCCCGGTGCCGAGGCGCTCGCCGACGAGCTCGTCGTCGCCGGGCTGTGGGAGTCCGACAGGTCCGGTGGGTACCGGTTCCACGACTGGGAGGACTACAACCCGTCGGCCGAGGAGTCCCGCGCTGCGAAGGACAAGCAAGCCGCCGCCGGGAAGCTCGGCAACCACAGGAGGTGGCACCTCGGCCGCGGTGTGGTGGACCCGTCGTGTCCGTGGTGCTCTGCCGATCCCGCACCCGATCGGGTACCCGATCGCTCTACCGATCGGGGTGGGGAGTCGGGGGGCGAGTCGCCCCGACGCCGACCCGACGCCGCGCACGGCCGCGCGGGGGGAGGTGCGTCGATCGGGTCCGATCGGGTCCCCACCCCTGAATCTGTCGGGTCCGGTGCTGCCGCTACCGGTGACCTGCGCACTCCTGACGGCGCACCCGATCGGGCACCCGATGCCCTACCCGAATCGGGGGCGAATCCCCCGACCCGTCCCGACCCGTCCCGACCCGTACCCACCTCTACCCCTACGTCTGTAGGGGGTGTGGGGGAAGCCGCCGCTGTCGCGTCGGAGACGGACCAGCCACAGCTACCCGCCGCGTACACCGACCCGATCACCGACCCCGACAAGCCCAAGGCCGCACCGAGGGGCACCCGGATCCCCGACGACTTCGAGATCACCGACGCCATGCGCACATGGGCGTCCAAGAGCGCCCCGTCATGCGGCTGGTCGGATCACGAGTCATTCGTCGACTACTGGCGGGGAGTGCCCGGCGCCCGGGGCCGCAAGCTCGATTGGGTCGCGACATGGCGCAACTGGATGCGCCGCGAACACCAAAGGCACCTCGGGGGCGGGGGGTCCCGGTACCCGGCCCCAGCCTCGACCGGACGGTCGGTCACGTCCGAGCGCGCCGAGGGATGGCTCGCCCTCGGCCTCGACAACGCCCAGGGCACCCCGCACGGCTCCCAGATGGCTCTACCCGCCGCCACCGCACAGGAGGTGCCCCCGTGGCACGTCGCATGACCGAAACCGACATGAAGCGTGTTCTAGCGCGCGCCGCCGCTTTCGACAATCGCCGTCCGGATCCCCTCGTTCTCGAAGCGTGGCTCGCCGCTATCGGGGATCTCGACCCGACCGACGCCCTCGATGCCGTGGTCGCCCACTACGGCGACTCGGTCGAGTGGATCAAGCCGGGGCACATCCGCGCCCGGGTCAAGCGGGTGCGCGCCGAACGTCTGCGGTCCGCTGATCTCGCGTTGCCCCCGGCCGACCCGGACGCCCGCGACTACGGTCCCCAGCTCCGGAAGCTCCTCGGCGAGATCGCCGACGGCCGCACGGTGTCCCGCGCGCTCGACTCCGCCCCCACGAAGGGCACCGAGCCGCCCGCCGAGTACATTGCCGCACGCGGCCCCGGGTACGTGCGCCGCCGCGCCGCGCTCGCCGTCCCCTGCCCGCTGGTCGGGTGCCGCATGGGCCCCGGCCGACCCTGCCGCGCCCCCGGCTCCCGCCGCTCCCTGACCGCCGGATACCACCCCGCACGCCTCGACGCCGCCCGCGCCGAGCTCGACGCACAGGAGACCCCATGGACCTGAACCAGCCCGCCACCGACGACGCCCTCGACGCCGTCACGTGGGACGACATCCACACATGGGCGAGCAACTTCCTGCACACCCCGTCCGCCACCGCTTTCACTGACTGGCTCGACGACCACCTCGGGGACCGGGGAAACGACGACAGCACCGTGCGCGACGTCCTGATCGGTGCCCACCAGGAATGGACCGGGGCCGACCTCCCCGACCCCGACGACCAGTAGTCGACATCACAGGCGCCCGCGGCACATACCGTGCCGCGGGCGCCTCGTTGCGCGCCCCCGCCTGGAATCCTGCCCACAGCCGAGACGAGGGGGCCGCATGGGCGGACGATGCACCACCGAGGAATGCCCGGAGATGACCAGCGCGCACCTGTGCGACCTGTGCACCGGCCGACTCACCGCCGCACTCCGGGCCGTCGTCGAGCTCGCCCTCGGCGCCGAGCTTCACCGTGCCGCGCTCCGACAGACTCGTCTCACCCGCTCGGCCGACACCATCGGACGACCCTCGGACTCCTACCCGCTCCCCGTCGACACCGACGCCGTAGACCTCGGCCGCGCCCTGGTCGACACGTTCTCAACCTGGGTACGCCTGGTCGCCCGGACCATGCCGCCCGGCCGCGTCCTCGGCCCGGTCTGCCACGGGTGCGCCGGGGACCCGCTCCCCCGACACGGATCCTGTGCCGCCGTGCTCGGCACCCGGGCGCCGGCCGCGCACCCCTCGGCGCTCGCCCAGTGGCTTGCCGCCAACGTGCCGTACATCCGGCGGATGCCCTACGCGGGGGAGCTCCTCGACGAGCTCGCCGCGATCATCCGCGCCGCCGAGGCCGCCGTCGACCTCCCCTCACCGTCCATCCTCGCCGGGGCCTGCCCCGACTGCGGGAACCCCGTGTACACCCGACAGGGGTCGACCGCCGGCCGATGCCGCGCCCCCGACTGTGAGGGACTGGTCGACGTCGCCCAGGGCCGCGCCGACCACCTCGGCCGCCTCGACGACACCCACCACACCGCCGCCGACGCCGCGCGCATCATGACCGAGCTCGGCGAGCGCGTCACCCGGCACACGATCGCCCAGTGGCACCGCCGAGGCCGTATCGCCCGCGCGTCCTGGGCGCCGCCCCGCGCGGCCGTCCGCTCGACCCGCCCCGGGGAACCCCCCCTGTACGGGCCCCCGGCGCCGAGTCCGCGGTTCCGCCTCGGCGACGTCCGCGCCGCCCGCTGGTCGACCACCGCCCCGGGCCGCACCGCGTGAGCGCCGCCCTGGTCGACGTCGTCGAGCACGCCCGCGCCCACGCCGACGGCGCCGCCTACGGACTCCCCGACCACGTGGTCGACCACGTGGTCGACCAGTGGCTCGACCACGCCCGCGCCACAGGCACCCGCCCACCGTGGGCGACCATCCGCGCCATGCTCGTACACCGGGCGCTCGGCGACCGCTGGCACCCGCCCACCACCGAGGAGACCACCCCATGACCGACCCCACCACCACCCCGCGCCGCGACCCCGCCGGCGCCACCCTCGGCGCCGTACTCACCGCCGTGTTCGCAGGTCTGGGCGTGTGGCTGTGGACCCTCGACGCGTGGTGGTGGACCGCCGCCGCCGTGGTGTGCGCGCTCCTCACCGCGTTCGGCGCCTACGGGTTCGCCGAGTCCCTCCGCCGGGTCCCCCGCGACCGCCGAGGCATCGCCCAGCACGAAAAATGACACATACCGACTCGCCGACCGGGTGATCGACCGGTCGACCGTGTCATCATCATGTGCAGCGCCACACCTGTACCCAGGGCCCCGACCGGCCGTCCATCTCGTCTCCCCGGTCGGGGCCCTTTCCCATGTCACAGGGGGTGTGCTCGTGTGGCCGACAAGCCCAAGCGCCGCCGGGGTCGACCGGTCGATCCCGCCACTCGCGCGCGCGCCCGCGAGCTCCACGCCCAGGGATGGACACGGAACAGGATTGCGCGCGAGCTCGACATGTCCGGCTCGACCGTGTCCGGCATCATCCACGCCGCGGGCAAGTCGTTCGACCGAAAGGCGACCGAGGCCGCGACCGAGGCGCGCGTCGCCGACACCGCCGCGACCCGCGCCGAGCTCGCCGCCCGCCGCGCCCAGCTCTCCACCGAGCTCCTCGGCGACGCCGAGAAGCTCCGCGCGCTCCTGTGGAAGCCGTACACACACGGCGAGTTCGGCGGGAAAGACAACGTGTGGTCGGAGGTCTCTCTCCCACAGCCGCCCGTAGGCGCACAGCGCACGATCCTCGCGGCCGTCCACTCCGCCATCCGAGACCACGTCGAACTTGAGAAGCTCGACGCCACCGACGGCGCCCAGGACGTTGCGTCGATGCTCGACCGCCTCGGCGAGACCCTCGCGACCGTCACCGGGCAAGCACTCGTCGACGCCGAGGAGGCCGCGGCCGAGGCCGCCCGCGCCCAGGGCGACGACGCCGAGGGGGCCGGAGATGCTTGACCGGCTCGCAGGTGTCATGTCCCCGATCCAGCTGCAATCCATCACGGGGGCGCTGTCCACCCCACAGATTGCGGTGTGGTCCGGCGCGGTCGCGTCGGGGAAGACCATCGCGTCGTTGCTGGCGTTCTTGATCCTCATCACCCGGGCGCCCCGTACCGGCCTGATCGTCGTGTGCGGTAGGACGTTGCAGACGATCGAGCGCAACCTCCTCGACGTGTTGCAGAGCCCCGAGCTGTTCGGGCCGATCGCCGCGCACGTCCACCACACCACCGGGAGCACGACGGCCGTCATCCTCGGCCGGACCGTGCACCTGGTCGGCGCCTCGGACGCACGCGCCGAGGGACGTATCCGCGGCGCGACCATCGCACTTGCCTACGTCGACGAGGCAACCCTCATCCCAGAGTCGTTCTGGACAATGCTCCTGTCCCGTCTCCGAGTGCGGGACGCGCGCCTACTCGCCACCACCAACCCCGACGGACCCCGGCACTGGCTACGCCGCGACTACCTACTCCGCGGGGCCGAGATCGGTCTCCGCCACTGGCACCTCACCCTTGACGACAACCCGGGGCTTCCCGAGGGGTTCGCCGAGCGGCTCAAACGGCAGTACGTCGGACTCTGGCACCGCCGGTTCGTGCTCGGCGAATGGTGCCTCGCTGAGGGTGCCGTGTACGAGATGTTCGACGACGACCGCCACGTCGTCGACGCCCTACCGCCGATAGACCGGTGGCTCGCCGCCGGGGTGGACTACGGCACCGTCAACCCGTTCGCCGGTCTCCTGATCGGCGTCGGCGCCGACCGCCGCCTGTACGTCACCGCCGAGTACCGGCACGACAGCAGGCACGCGCGCCGCCAGATGACCGACGCCGAGTACTCCGCCGAGCTCCGGAAGTGGCTCGCCCACGTCCCGCGCCCGCACGAGATCACCGGCCCCGACCGGGCGCCGGCACGAGGTGTCCGGCCCGAACGCATCTACGTCGACCCCTCGGCCGCGAGCTTCATGACACAGCTGTGGTCGGACAAGGTCTCCTCGGTCACCGCGGCCGACAACACCGTCTTGGACGGGATCCGCGCCGTATCCAGCCTCCTCGGCCAAGACCGCTTGCGTGTCCACCGCTCCTGTACCGGGCTGCTCGCCGAGCTCCCCGGCTACTCGTGGGACCCCGCATGGACCGAGCGCGGCGAAGACCGGCCGATCAAGGTCGACGACCACTCCGTCGACGCGTTGCGGTACGCCCTCTACTCCTCGGCGTGGCAGTGGCGCGCCGTCCTGCGACTGCCCATCCTCGATCTCGCCGCATAGGAGACACCCCGTGCCGACCCCCACCGCAGACGCCGCCGAGGCGCCCACGTTCGAGCAGGCGCTCGCCGCCGCGGCCGAGTGCCTACGCACCGCGTCGCGTCCCGACGTGACCGTGGGTGAGGCCGAGTGCCACACCCACATTGCCGACCGGTGGCTCAACCTCGCCGCCCTACTCAAGCCGTAGGAGGAGACCCGTGCACACCCGCTACGTGGTCCGCGCGCGGACCCTCCCCCCGCACCTGCAAGCCGCCCGCCCCGGACGGCCGACCGTGTGGGACGTGACCGAGGCGCACACCACCCGACCCGTGTACCACGGGGTGCACACGTGCCCGGCCAGGGCCGCCGAGCACGCCGTCCGGCTCAACCGGTGCGCCGACGCCGCGGCCGAGCGTGACGCCCAGGACGACGACGGCGCCCGCGCCCAGGACCGGGCCCGTATCGCCGCCACCCGCGCCCCGCAGGAAGAGGCCAAGCCTCGGCGCGTTCGGCGCCGCCGCCGGCCGACCGCGCTCCCGCCCCGCACCGCCCCGTGGAACGGCACCCTGCCCGACGCCGCCGACATCATCACCCGCGTGCGCGCTGCTGGCGGGAGTGCCGCCTACGTGTGCGCGAACCCGTCGGTGTGCGTGCAGACCGGCGGGCGCTCCCCGCACGCCATCCGGGTCACGGCACCCGCCGAGGTGACCGTGTTGGCGGGCGACATGCCGCCCCCGCTCGAAGGGAGGTGAACCCGTGGCGCTCCCCGCTGATGACACCGCGTGGCCGCCTCTGTCGGTGGCGCCCCTGTACGCGGACATGGTCGAGGCCGACGTCTGGTATCAGGGGGACGGTCGCCGTCTCGCCAGCTACTACGGGACGCGTGTGCAGCGCGCCGACGACCGGGCCGCGGCCGAGGCTGTGCTCTGGTCACAGCCGCAGCCCCTCGACGAGCACGAGCGTCGGGTGCATGTCCCGCTCGCCGGAGACATCGCGTCGACCTCGGCTGATCTGTTGTTCGCCGAGCCGCCCGTGTTCACCGTCGAGGCCGACCCGGTCGCCGCCGAGGGGGCGCCCGCGACGGGCACCCGCTCACAGCGGACCGTCACCCAAGACCGCCTCGACGAGCTCGTCGAGGATGGCGGGTTGCATATGCGCCTGTTGGAGGCGGCCGAGCTCGCCGCAGCCCTGGGGGACGGCTACCTCGCGCTCGCGTGGGATGCCAGCCTTGTCCGCCGCCCCCTGGTCGTGCCGTGGTCCGCAGACCAGGCCATCCCCACTTTCCGGTACGGGATGCTGACCGAGGTCACTTTTTGGCGGGAGCTGTCCAGGGTCGGCGACGTCGTGCTCCGGCTCCTTGAGCGGCACGCCGTTGAGGGCGGGGACGGGCTGATCGAGTACCGGCTCTGTGAGGGCACGAGCTCGAACCTCGGCCACCGGGTGCCGTTCACCGAACACCCGGACGCCGCTTACCTGGATGCGCTCACGGGCGGGACCGGCCGACAGATGACCGGTATCGGGCTGCTCACGGCAACGCACATCCCCAACATGAGGCCGAACCGCGCCCACCGCGGCTACCACGGCCGCAGCGACTTCGCCGCCCCCGTGTACGGGCTGTTCGACAGCGTCGACCGCACCATCACGTCGTGGCTCCGCGACCTCCGTCTCGGCGCCGGCCGGGTCTTCATCCCACCGGACTTCTTGGAGGACCTCGGCCCCGGACAGGGTGCCGGGTTCAACGCCGCTACGGAGTTCTACGAGAAGCTCAACATGCCGCCGGGAAGCGCGGACGGCGGCGGGCTCACCATCAACCAGTTCAGCATCAGGGTCGCCGAGCACAGGGAGTCGCTGGAGGCGTTCACGGTCGCCGCGGTTCGCTCCTGTGGCTACAGCGCCCAGACGTTCGGGCAGGCCGGTGACGCCGCGGTCACCGCGACCGAGGTCGTTGCCCGTGAGCGCCGGTCGATGACGACCAGAGCGCGCAAAGCCATGTACTGGAAACCGGCTCTCCGCCGGATCCTGCAAGCCCTGCTCGCGCTCGACGCGGCCGTCTTCGACACGGGTGTTGAGCCGGTCATGCCCGCCGTCGAGCTCGGCCCCGTCGTGGCCACCGACCCCGAGTCGCAGGCGCGGACGCTACAGCTGCTCGACGCGGCCGGCGCGATCTCGACGTGGGCCAAGGTGTCCATGCTTCATCCGGAGTGGGCAGAGCCGGAGGTCGCCGAGGAGGTCGAGCGGATCCGCGCCGACACCACCACCGAGGCCGACCCGTGGGCGCGCGCCGACGCCGCCGGGAACCAGCTCGACGACGCCCAGGGCGACGACGCCGAGGAACCCGCCGCCGTGTAGCCGAGGGGGTGCCCGGTGCCTGGTGTGGACCCCGACGACATTGACGACATCGTCGCCCAGGTCGCCGCGATCTACCGGGAGGGCGAGCTCGCGCTCGTCGCCCAGATCACCCGCCACCTGAACCGGTACCCGGGGGCACCCACCGCGTCGGCCGGGGAGATGCGCCTCGACGCACTCGGCGACCTACGCCGGTCCGTCGAGGTGATCCAGGCGGGGTTGCAGGCTGATGGGTCGCGTGCGATCCGGGAGGGTCTGGCCGCGGCGTGGCGCCTCGGCGCACGCTCGGCCCTGTCCGACATCCCCGATCAGTGGTTCCCCGCGTCCGGGATCGGGTCGCGTGCCGAGGCCGCCCGCGTCGAGGTCCCGCAGACAGGGGCTATCGAGGCGCTCGCCACCGCGATTGTGCGCGACGTCGGGCAGGTCACCAGCAACATTCTCCGCGACAGCCTCGACGCCTACCGGTCGGCGGTCGCCGGGGGGACGGCGCGGATGCTCGCCGCCGGGCAGACCCGCCGGCACGCCTCACAGGCCGCATGGTCCGCGCTTGTCCAGCGCGGCATCACCGGCTTCACCGACCGGGCCGCGCGCCGCTGGCGACTGCACTCCTACGTTGAGATGGCCGTGCGCACCGCGTCGACCCGCGCCGCCGTCACCGGACAGGACGACCGGCTCGCCGCCCTGGGCGTGAACCTGGTGTACATCTCCGCCCACACCCAGGAATGCCCGCTCTGCTCGCCGTGGGAAGGGCGTGTACTCCACCGGGTGTCCGGGGCGGCCGGGACGGTCCGTGTCGAGCACGCCACCCGCGACGGGGTCATGGTCGAGGTGGACGTCGCCGGGTCCGTGATGCACGCAAGAGGCGCCGGACTGTGGCACCCGAACTGTCGACACAGCATGTCCGCGTACCTGCCCGGGGTGACCCGTCTCCCCGAGGCGACACCGGCGCCCGCCCAGTACGAAGCCCGGATGCACCAACGCCACCTTGAGCGGCGCATCCGTCAGGCGAAAGAGGTCGAGGCCGCGGCTTTCACGACCGAGGCGAAGCAGGTCGCGCGCCGCACCGTGCGCGCCCGGCAGGCAGCCCTACGCGAACACCTTGCCCAGCACCGCTACCTGAAACGACTTCGCTACCGCGAACAGCTCGGCGCCGGGTCCACCCCGCCCCGCGGACAGGAACCCGACGCGGTCGACCCGATCGGCCCCGACGTCCAACCGACCCTTGACGGGACGGGGGGCGTACAGGTGCGCCGCACCCGCACCGCCCAGGACGACGAGCCCGCACGCGACCAGGCCGACGAGCAGGTCGAGGGGCAACTCGACTTCGACCAGGCCGCCGAGGAGGCCGAGCGTGAACGCGCCGAGGCCGAACAGCGCGCGGCCGAGGAGGCCGAGCGCGCCCGGCGCCGGACCGCCAGCGACACCACCCGGGAGCGCATCAACGCCGTGTATGAGTCTCTCCCCGCCTCGGCCGAGGCGTGGGAGGCCGTACTCCCGGTCGAGCGGTACCGGGACGTCGACGACTTGATCCGGCGCGCCCAAGACCTGTACTGGTCGGAGATCACCCGGTTTGCCCAGCGCACAGAGGAGATGGAGGAGGAATTCCGGCGCAAGCGCACCCCGCACGCCCGGCGGGGCGACCTGCTCGCCGAGGCGACCGGCCCGCACGCGCGGCGCGCCCGTCAAGCAGTTGAGCAGAAAGCCGAGTGGGAGCGGATCCGCGACCAGTACGACCAGGTCGACCCCGCCGACATCCCCGACGACCTACGGCCCGTGCTGGAGTGGCGTACCCGCACCACCTACCCGACCGACAGCCGCGGAACCCGAATGCCGCCGCCGGAGCTCCTCGGCCACCTGTCCGACGTGCTCGACGTCGGCGAGCACCTCCTCGGCGACGCCGAGCGGGTCATGGCCGAGGACACCGAGCTCGCCGAGCTCCGCGCCCGCTTCGACCAGGCGGGCGCCGACCAGAAAGCGGAAGCGCGGCGGGCGGTCGCCCGGCGAGAGTCCGACATCATCCGCACCGTGCTCGCCTCGGTCGTCGACCTGGGCGGGCACGAGCAGCGCCTCGGCGACGTCGACGCGACCGTACCGGACTCGGCCGAGGACCAGATCCGCGCCGCCGAGGCGTTCTACCCGACCAGGTGGCTACAGCTCGCCGACGCGGCCGGGCCGCTCGACCTAGTCCAGTCCGACCGGCAGTACTTCCGCGCCGGCCGCGACGGTGCCCGCGACGTCATGGCCATGGACGACCGCGGGTACCACTACACGGGGGCGCTCGCGTCCGACGCGCACGAGACCACCGTGCACGAGCAGGGGCACCGCATGGAACAGCACGTGCCCGGGTTGACGTACCTCGAATTCGCGCTTGTGCGCCGGGCCTCGACAGGGGCGGACGGTGACCTTGAGCCGTGGCAGCGGCTACGGGACATCACCGGCAACGCCGGGTACCGGGAAAACGAGATCGCAACCCCGGACGACTGGGGCAACCCCTACGCCGGGAAGACCTATGAGGGCCGCGACATCACCGCGCCCGCCCGGCAGTCCTGGGAGTTGTTCCAAACAGGCGTGCAAGACGTCTGGGGCCGAGGGCATATCCAGTACACCAACCGGGACGGGGTCCGGCTCGTACTCGGCGCGCTCGCCACCCTGCAACGCTCCGAGCGCGTCGAGCTCCTCGACCCGCCCCTCGAATCGCTCTCCGACGATCAGCTCGGCGAGCGGCTCATGGCCGCGTTCACCGACGGCGACATGGACCAGGCCGCCACGCTGGAGGCCGAGGTCGAGCGCCGAGCCGAGGCCGAGCGGGCCGCGGCCGAGGCCGCCGAGCGGCGCCGGGAAGCGGCCCGACTGCGAAGGGAGGCACGGGAGCAGGCTCAGTACGCCGAGATCGTGCGCCTGGTCGAGGAGGACGGGTGGTCGTGGGAGGAGGCCGCGGCCGAGGTCCTCGGCCGTACCGTCGAGCAGATCCGCCGACAGGAGTACGTGCGCGTCCACCGGGTGGGCGACGACGACCGCCGGCCGTTCCGGGAGATCGCCCGGGAGCAATACCGGTTGTACGTGCATCGTCAGGTGGTGTCGGCCGAGCACGCCACGAACGGGTACCTGCTCACCGCCGAGGGACAGCGCCGGGGGATCGACCCTGAAACGCTGTTCAGCGGCCCCCGGGCGCGCGCGGAGAGGTGGGCCTCGGAAGAGCTCCGGCAGTGGTGGGATCAGCACGGTAGGTTGACGTTCGAGGACTTCGTCGCCGAGATCGAATCCGGCCGAGGCGGCGACCCGACACAGGACTACAACAGGTAGGGGGTGGGGTGTGGGCGTCGCTACCGAGCTCATGAGGGCCCGCGCGGACGGGGCCGCGGCGGCTCGCCGAGGCGACACCCGCGGCACGTGCCCGCACCCGCCCGCGGCCGACGCGCCCCCACAGGCGCGCGCGCTGTTCGGGCTGTGGCAGGCAGGGTACGACAGCGTTCGGCCGCTCCCGATCGACTACAGCGACGGGGAGGGGTGACCATGTGGACCGTGCGCACCCGACCGGGCCGCGGGCACCCGGACCGTTGGGTCACGTGGGCAGACGGCGCCTGGTCGGCCGACCCGACCACTACCGCCGAGGCGGGGCCGTTCCTGGGCGGGCCGGTTCCGCTCACACCGACGGGCCCGATCTACGAACCCACCGGCCCCGACGGTACCGAGGTGGCGGTGTTCCTCGGCGCGGTCGCGTCGATCCCCTACCCCGTGACGGTCGAGGGGGAGCCCCCGGCCGTGCCGGAGACTCCCCCTGTGCCTGACGACGCGGTCGCCTGACCTACTCCTCGGCGTGGCGCCACTCGGCGCGCGCGGATTTGGCGGCGCGCTCGACCGCTTCCATCTCCAATGCCAGACCGCGGAGAAGCTTGTTCTCCGGGTTCTGCTGGGAGGCTCTCCGCAGAAGCTCGGTACCGCTGGCGGGGGGCCCGTCCGGCTCCTGCTCGGTGGTCTTGCGCGGCCGACCGCCCCCGGCACCGCGGCCGGGCATCCCCGCCCGCCACGTCACCCACTCCGGGAGGCGCTTCTCCTCCCACCCGAGGACGTCGCCGACGATCACGTCGGGCGCCGGGCACGGGTGCGAGCTGGTCGGCGGGTACCGGTTGAGCCAGTTCGTCACGGTCTGCGTGCGCACTTCGAGGGCTCGCGCCACGTCTGCGGTACCGGCGTACCGAGGGATGGCCGGGTAGTGGTCTGCTGTCGCCATGGTGGCCATTCTGTCGTCTCCTGACACGGGTGGGCCCCGGCCGACCGGCCGGGGCTGGTGGGGTGCGACTACTCCACGAGGAGGGCCGCGCGGACACGCTCGCCGAACGCGGTCAGTGCGGTCGCCGTGATGTCGGTGACGAGCTCCCGGTCGAGTGCTCCCTTACGGGTCTGGTAGTGCCACGGGCCCGCCGCGATATCGGACACCAGGGCGCGCACCTTCGGGGACATCCGGAGCGCATCGACGTCGACCGCGGGCGCCCCCGTCGAGCCGGTGCTCTCGATCTTGCGTGCTTCGATGCGTAGGCATGACGGGCACGACAGCGGCGCGGTGGTCTTCGCGTAGCGGGTCATGCGGCGCTGTCCGCTTCCGGTATCGCACAGTGGCATGACGCTGGGGGAAAGTGCATCGTTGAGCAGGTGGACGTGGGCGCCTCCGAGGACGGAGGTGCACCGCATGTCCTCCTCGACGACCGCGGGCTCCTCGACGATCTCCTCGGCGGTGTTGGTGGTGAACCCCGACGCCCACCGGTCGGCCGCCCCCGCGGGGAGGTCTGCGGTGAGCATGGCGCGGATGCCCGCGGTGTCGCGCTTGGCCTGCTCCTCCTCGGCCGCGATCTCCTCGGCCAGCTCAGCAGCGGCGCGCTCGATCTCGGCGAGCTGCTCGGCCTGGGCGTCGTCGATGGCTCCCAGGAGAGTGCCCTCCTTGGGGAGGTAGGGGGTCATGTCGAAGAGAAGCGGCTGAGCGGCCATGGTGTCTCCCTAGAAACTTCGAGTGGCTTGCATTCAAAGTAACCTCCCCTCGAAACCTTGTCAACCTAGCACTCAAAGTTTTTCGGCCTCGTGGCATCTGCCCGGGGCCGTCGTCATGTCCGGGCAGGCCCCGGACCCCACCAACCGCCCTGGAGGCGACCCACCATGACCGACCCCGCGCCCACCACCGGCCCCACCGGGCAGACCCCGGGGACCACCCCCACCAACCCGCCCCCCGCTGAGCAGGCCGGGGCGCCGGCCGAACCCGCCGCGGCCGACACCGCCCAGGACGTCGAGTCGCTCCCCGCGTGGGCACAGGCCGTCATCCGGGACGCGCGCGCGGACGCCGCCAAGGAACGCACCACGGCCAAGGCCGCGGCCGTCGACGAGTTCAAGCGCGACTTGGTCAAGGCGCTCGGATTCGGCGCGGACGGCGGCGACCAGGGCGACGCCCAGGGCCCGGACCCGGCCGAGCTCGCCCGTGAGCGCGACGCCGCTCGCGACCAGGCGCGCGCGGCCACGCTCGCCGCGACCGTCTACCGGGTCGCCGCCGACCACGGGGCGCGGCCGGCCGGGCTCTTGGACTCGGTGAGCTTCCGTACCGCGGTCGCCGAGCTCGACCCCGCCGACGAGACCGCGCTCGGCGCCGCCATCACCGCGGCCGTGACCGCGAACCCCGCACTCGCCGTCCCCGCCGTCCCCGACCCCGGCCAGGCGCCGGGCGTGGGCGCGCGTGGCGGCTCCGACCCCGCGGGCCGGCCGGGCGCCCCCGCGGTCCCCGAGAACCTCACTGACGCTTACGCCGCCTTCTACAGCGGCACCACTCGATAGGAGGGGCGCCGCATGGCTCCCGTGACACTGGCCGAGGCCAAGAAGAACACCACCGACCACATTGACTTGCAGGTCATCGACGAGTTCCGGAAGAGCTCGTTCCTGCTCGACAGCCTCACCTTCGATGACGCGGTCAACCCCGCCGGGGGCGGCGCCACGTTGACGTACACCTACACGCGGCTGGCCACCGAGCGCCCCGCGGCTTTCCGTGAGTACAACACCGAGTACGAAGACGCCGCCGCGACCCGTGAGCGTGTGTCCGTCGACCTGTCCCCGCTCGGCGGTAGCTACTCGGTCGACCGGGTGCTCGGCAACCTGGGCCCGGCCGCGTCGAATGAGGTCGCTTTCCAGACGTCCCAGGTCATCAAGAGCACGCGCGCGTTCTTCTCCGACCAGGTGATCAACGGCGAGCGCACCGGTACCGGTGATGCGGCGACCGGGTTCGACGGGCTCAACTCCGCGCTCTCCGGGAGTTCCACCGAGTACCGGCCCGACCGGGTGACCGACTGGTCGACGTTCGCGTCGGACGTCGACGCCCGGCAGGCGCTCGACGCGATCGACGAGTGGCTCGGCCTGATGGACGACACCCCCGGCGCGATCATGGGCAACGGCAAGACCATCGCGCGGCTTCGCAGCATGGCGCGCGCCGCGGGGTACTACTCGCGCACCGAGGACGCGTTCGGCCGGACCGTCGAGAACTACGCTGGGGTGCCCTTCCGGGACCTGGGCGCCAAGGCCGGATCGAACGACCCCGTGGTCGAAGTCGGCGCGCGCACCGTCGACGGCGCCGAGGCGACGAACGTCTCGGACCTGTACGCGGTCCGCTTCGGGCTCGACGGCTTCCACGCCGTCACCACCGCCGGGGGCAGCATCGTCCGCCAGTGGGCGCCGGACTTCTCGACGTCCGGCGCGGTCAAGCGCGGTGAGGTCGAGCTCGGCCCCGTGGCGGTCGTTCTCAAGCAGACCCGCGCGGCGAGCGTGTTCCGCAACATCAAGGTGGCCGCGTAGCCATGGGCTTTCTGCACTACCGGGATGCCAGCGGCGCCCTGGTCGAGGTCGGCCCCGGCTCCCCGCTCCCCACCACCGCCAGCGGCGCGGGTGGGGGCGGGGTGGCCACCGTCAACGGGGTCACCCCCGACGAGTCGGGCGACGTCGCCCTCGACGCTCCGGCGGTCGGCGCCGCCCAGGCCGCACACACCCATGACGCGGCCGACATCACCACGGGGGCGCTCGCCGTCGCCCGGGTACCGAATCTGGCCGCCTCGAAGATCACCAGCGGCGTACTGGCCGCGGCTCGGCTTCCCGCCGCCGCGGCCGTGCCCGACGCCACCGACGACCCCGCCGCCACAGTGAACGCGCTTCTCGCGTCGCTGCGGACCGCCGGGTACCTCGCACCCTGACAGGAGACTGATCGTGCCCACCTTCGAGCGCGTCGTCGACGGGACCGCCGTCGAGCGCCGACACGTCCCCTACCGGTCCCGCGACCTGCCCGCCCTGGAGAAGTCCCCGAACTGGCGGAAGGTCGCCGAGGGCTACGAGCCCGCAGACTCCCCCGACCCGCGGCCGACCGTCGCCGAGCAGCTCGACGCCCAGCGCGCCGAGCGGGCCGCCGCCGCGAAGTCCACCCGCACCAAGCCCGTGCCCGACGCCGCGGGCACGGCCGGGGCGGGCGGGTAGCCGTGCGCCGGTACGCCACCGTCGAGGACCTCGGCGCTTTCCTGGGCCCCGCCGCGGTGGTACCCGAGGACGCCGAGCAGCTCCTCGACCAGGCGTCCGAGGTCGTCGACGAACTACTCCTGTCCGCCCGGTACGCCGTCGACGCCGCGGGGATGCCGACCGATCCCGACGTCGCCGAGGCGCTCGCCCGTGCCACCTGCGCACAGGCCGTGTACATCGACGACTCCGGGGACCGGACCGGCGCCGGGTCTCAGTGGTCATCCGCGTCCCTGGGCGGCGCCTCCTACGTGCGCGCGACCGGGGGCCCGGGGCCGATGGGGCACGCGCCCCGGGCGGTCCGGATCCTGCGCACCGCCGGGCTGTGCCGCGGCGTCCGAGTGAGGGGGTGACCGTGGCCGAGATCCCTGCCGTCCTACTCCGCCACCGGGTGGACGTCGAGCCGTACCTCGGATCGGGGGCGCACGGGGACGCCTACGGGCCGCCCGTGCGCGTCCGCGCCCAGGTCGACGAGAAACGGCGCCTGGTCCGCGACAAATCCGGCGCCGAGGTGGTGTCCGAGGCGACGCTCCGCGGACGCCTGGCCACCGAATCCCACTACCCGCCCGGATCCCGCGTCACCCTGCCGACCGGCCGGGTCACGTGGGTGATCAGCGCCCACCGCCACGACGACGCCGGCCTCGGCGGATGGCAACACACAGAGGTGGTGCTCGCATGATGAAGGTCCGGGTCAAGACCCGGCTGTCCACCGGGCGCGTGCTCGGACAGGCGCGCGCGGGGGAGGCGCGCGGTCTCGGCGTCGCTGGCGAGCACCTGCTCGGCGCGTCCCGCCAGCGGGTCCCGATCGAAGAGGGGACCCTCGAACGCTCCGGCGTGGCCTCGGTCGACGAGTCCAGCCTCGAAGCGGCCGTCTCCTACGACACCGAGTACGCCGCCCGGCAACACCAGGAAGACACGTGGCAGCACGACCCCGGCCGCACCAGCCGATACCTCGAAAATCCCTTCGAGGAGGAGGCCGAGACCATGCTCGCCCTGTACGCGGCCGAGGTCCGGCGCTCCCTGGGCGGGTGAGACGGTGCCGCTCCTGTCCGGGCTCGCCGCCTACCTCGCACTCGACGAGCTCGCCCTCGGCCTGTCCTACCGGCCCGACGGGTCACCGTATGGGCCGGATGAGGTGGGGATCGCGCTCGACGTGATCCCCGCCGGCCCCGACCGGGCGGTGATGCTCACCAGCTACAACCAGGGCCCCGAACCGGACTCGCTACAGGCGGGTGCCGACGAGCACCGGGTGCAGATCCGCGCCCGCGGCACTGCCGATCCGGCCGTGTCCCGGGCGCTCCTACGCGCCATCTACGACGTGCTGCACGGGCTCGACGGGGTCGAGCTCCCCGACGGCACACACCTGGTGCTCGCCGTCGCCATGCAAGCAGACGCGACCGCCGTCGGCATCGACGGCAACCGGCGCCACCACCACGTACAGAGCTACCGGCTCATCATCGACGCGCCCACAGCGCACAGACAGTAGAGGAGGGATCCCATGCCCAAGGTTGCGGCGCGGTCGTGGATTTTCGAGATCAGCGACGGCGAATCCGAACCCACATGGCTCGCGGTCGAAGGACTGACCGAGTGGGAATCCGACCCGGCCGAGGGGGAAGAGGAGACCGACGCCGGCGACTTCAACAGCGACGGAGAAGCGGAGAGCCTGCCGATGCAGCGCGGGGAGGCCCTCACCCTCACCGGCCTACGGGAGATGACCGCCGGAGCGCAGGCGCCCGGACAAGGCCGCATCGAGGCGCTCGCCAAGCTCAAGGTCTACGACGCCGTCACGAGCTTCCGGTGGCGGCACTCGACGGAAACCAGCTGGCGGCTGTGGGACGCGTGGGTGTCCCTCGGTAGCCGCGGCGGCGGCAACAACGACATGACCAGCTTCGAGGCGACGCTCCGCCGGACCGGCGCCGAGCAGACAGAGACGGTGACCCCGTGACCGAGATCGACGACCAGTACGACGAGCACGACCAGGACGACGCCGCCGAGGCGCCGGACGGGTTCGGGACGTTCGACGACTACCGGGAGAGCCGCGCGGCCAAGCGCGCCGAGGCCGCGGTCACGACCGTGATCCTCGGCGAGGAGGTCACCCTCCCCGCGGAACTCCCGATCGGGTTCGAGCTCCGTATGCACCGGCTCGGCTCCCCCGGCACCACCGAGGCCGAGACGATTACGATCCTGCGGGAGCTCGTCGCCATGCTGTACGGCGACGACGCACTCGACGAGTGGCAAGACGACCTGGACTTGGACGACTTGCAGGTACTCGTCATCTGGGGTGCGGCGAACGTCCGTAAGCCGTACTCCATGACCTTCCCCGAGGCCGCCGAGGTCGCCCAGGCCGCCGAGGGAAAAGCCCGCAAGATGAGCGCGGCGACCCGCCCGACGCGCTCGCCCAAGCGCAAGCGCAGCGGTTCTTCAAAGCGCTGACGACCCGGTGGGGTCTGCTCCTCGCCGACTTCGAGCGCGAATACGGCACCCCGCCGGCCGACGTCGACACCATGCCGTGGCCGGACTTCATGCGGCGCCTGTCCGGCCTGTCCGAGCATGCCCGGTGGCCGCAGGCGTACCGGGACACCCCGGTGGATGCCGACTCTCCGGCCGCTATCGCCGCCGTGACAGGCAGGTACCTGGGGTGACCCACACAACTTAATACGCGCGCGTGCGCGCGCGAGAACGGACGGGGGGTGATCCCCCGTGGCGCTCAAGGTCGGCGAACTGGTCGCGTACCTGCGGGGCGACGACTCGCACCTACAGCGCGCACTCAAGCGCACCGAGCAGGGGCTCGCCAGCGTCGGCCGGAGTGCGGCGTTCGCGACGCTCGCCGCGTCGGCGGTGTCGCTCGCCGCGGCGATCGGGCCCGCGTCCGGGGCGGTGCTCGCGCTCCCCCCGGCGCTCCTGGTCGCCGGGGCCGCCGCTGCGACGCTCGCCGTCGGACTGTCCGGCATGGGCGACGCGCTCGCCGCAACAGGCGGGACGGCCGAGGAGTTAGAGGAGGCCCTAGACGGGCTCTCCCCGTCCGCACAGTCGTTCGTGCGGTCGTTCGCCGGGTTCCGAAGCGCGTTCGCGCCGGTCCGCGACGCCGTACAGGAACGGCTGTTCGCGGGGCTCGGTTCGGAGGTCGACCGGCTCGCCCTGTCGTCCATCCCCACACTCCGAACCGGCATGGTCGGGCTGTCCGGCGCGCTCAACACCGCCGCCAAGAGCGCCACGTCGACGATGTCGTCGGACGTGTTCAACGGCACCCTTTCCGAGGTGTTCGCGGGCACCACCCGCGTCACCGAGCGTTTCGGGCAGGCGCTCGGCCCCCTCCTCCAGGTGCTCGCGTCGCTCGCCGTCGCCGGGCTCCCCCTGGTTGAGCGGTTCACCGAGTGGGCCGCTGGCGGGATCGAGTCGGCCGCGGCTTTCCTCACGACCGAGGCGGGCGCGGCCCGGCTCGCCGGGATGGTCGAGCGGGCGGGCGACGTGCTCTCCCAGCTCGGCACCATCGGCAGCAACCTGACAACCGCCCTGGGCGGCATGTTCGGGCCTGCGGGTGCGTCCGGGGCGGGGCTTCTCGACACGATCGAGGCGCTTACAGAGCGGTTCGCCACGTGGGCCCAGTCCGCCGAGGGGCAAGCAGGGCTGTCGACCCTGTTCGACACCCTCGGTGCCGCCGCACAGAACGTGCTTGCCCTGCTCCCCCTTCTGACGGGGACCCTGGGCGCGGTCGTGTCCGTGCTCGGCATGCTCCCCCCGGGAGCACAGGCGGGCGCCGCGGGCTTCCTGGCTTTCGCGATGGTCGGTGGGGGGCTCATCTCCCGTCTCGGCGCGCTGACGGGGACCGTCAAGGGCGTCGCCGGGGCGATCGGGTCGACCGCGTCGGGCATCTCCCGGTTCGCGTCCGGGTTCCGCTCGGCCGACGCCGCCGCCGGCGCCGCGTCGGGCAAGCTCGGCACGGTCGGCGGTGCCGTCCGCAAGGTCGGTTCCGCGCTCGGATCCGGCATAGGCACCTCGGCCAAGTTCGCCGCGTCCATGGTCGGACTCGGCGCAAAAGCCCTGGTCATGGGCGCAAAAATGCTGGCGGGCTGGTTGATGGGCCTCGGCCCGATCGGGCTCATCGTCGCCGCGGTGATCGCCGTCGTCGCCCTGGTCGTCATCTACTGGGATCAGATCGTCGCCGCAGTCACGGCGGGGTGGGAGTGGGTCAAGCAAGCCACGGCCGCCGCGTGGGAGTGGGTCAAGTCCGCGTTGGGGGCCGCGCTCGACTTCATTGTCGGGCTGTTCATGAAGTGGCACCCGGTCGGCATCATCATCTCCCACTGGGACCAGATCAAGGCAGCGACAGCCGCCGCGTGGGACGCCGTCAAAGCCTGGATCGCCGCCGCGTGGGCCGCCATCGTGGCCGTGGTCACCAACCACATCAACCGCGTGAAGGCGTTCATCACCGCCGGGTGGAACGCGGTCAAGGCCGCGAACGCGGCCGTGTGGAACGGGATCAAGTCGGTGATCTCGGCCGTGTGGGCCGCGATCGTGGCCGTGGTGTCCAGCGTCATCGGGCGCGTGCGCTCGACCGTGACGGGGGCGTGGAACACGATCAAGTCCGCTACGTCGTCCGCGTGGAACTCGATCCGGTCGTCCATCACGAACACGATCAACCGCGCCTGGTCGACCGTCAAGGGCATCGTCTCCCGCTTCACCGGGATCGGCCGGGACATCGTGAACGGCATCATCAACGGCGTCACCGGGGCCGCATCACGCCTGTACGGGAAGCTCCGCGACATGGCCACGGGCGCGCTCGACGCCGCCAAGAACGCCCTTGGGATCAACTCCCCGAGTCGGGTGTTCGCGAACGAGATCGGCCGGTGGATCCCGCCGGGCGTCTCGGCCGGTATCGCCTCGGCACAAACCGCCCTTGACCGGGATCTCGCCGCGATGGTGGCGGTACCGCCCCCGCCCCCCGGGTGGGACGGCGCCGCCGCCGGGGCGTCCGGCCTCGGCGACGGGCCCCGGGGCCCTGCTGTGCATATCGAGAACTGGAATGCGACCGAGCGTGTCAGCGCGCACGAGCTCGGCGAGACCCTGCACGGGCTCGTCTCGGCGAGGGGGTGACCGAGTGTCTGACGACGACTCCCCGCCCGCGGGGATGAGGCGTGCGAGTCTCGCCCCGGGACAGGTGTCCTGGGGCGGGCTCACGCTCGGCCGGGGAACGCCCTACGGGTGGGGGCAGCTCGACGGGTGGGAGGACCTCCCCGGGCTGGATTCTGGGGATGTGCCTCGGCCGTCCCGTCACGGGGCGTGGGCGGGGCGGGATCTCGCGCAGACGCGGGTGGTCACCCTGGCTGGGCAGATCAAGTGCCGGCGGGGGGATGTGCCCGCGGTGGTGGCCGCGCTCCGGTCGGCTACGCGCGTCGCCGTCGACGAGACGCTCCGGCCCCTGACGGTCAACGCCCTAGGCGAGACCCTGCTCGTGTGGGCGCGGCCGTCGCAGCGCATCATGTCGCTGGCCAAGGGCGCGCCGCTCGGCATCGTGCCGTACACCCTCCAGTGGTCGGCGCCGGACCCGCGCCGGTACTCCGTCGAGGAGTACACGCGCTCGATCTCGGCGCCGGTCCGGCCGGACGACGGGCTCGGCTACCCGCTCGGCTACCCGCTGGACTACGGCGCGCCCATCACGGGTGGCGCCGCGACCCTCACCAACGCTGGCGACACGGGGACGCATCCGGTGGTCACGATCACGGGCCCGTGCGACCGCCCGCAGGTCGTGAACCGGGCGACGGGGTTCGTGCTCGAATTCGCGCTCACGCTCGCCGCCGCGGAAACCCTGGTCGTCGACTGCGACGCCGGAACGGTTCTGCTGTCCGGCAGTGCCGACCGCCTGTACACCCGAACCCCCGCCAGCGTCCCCGTCGAGTCATGGACCCTTCCGCCCGGCCCGTCCCCGATCCAGTACCGGCCCATGTGGGCCGGGCCCGGGTCAGCCGCCGCCGTCCGCTGGCGAGACGCCTACCTGTAGAGAGGAACAACCCCTATGTCTGTGCGCGCTCTCGCGCTCGCCAGCGGCACGACCGGCCTGGAGGACCACCGGCTACTCATCGGCGCACTCCTCGGCGGTGTCGACTCCGAGTGGACACTCGACCGGCGCCCCGGCCTGCTCGGCGGGGGCGGCAACCCCGCCGCCGTGACCGGGTCGGGCATGACGGCGACCGTCGGGGCGTTCGCCGCGGTGGTCCCCGGGGCGTCGTCGCCGACACAGGGCCCGTACCTGGTGGTGTCGACGGACCCCGTCGAGGTGCCGCTCGTCGACGGGCCCGCGGTCGGCGACCGCGTCGACGTCCTGGGCGTGGTCGTGCACGACGACGTGTACGACTCGACGGGGGCCGTGTCCGCCGAGGTGCGCGTCATCGACCCTGCCGTCGACGTGACCACGCTTCCGCTGCACGGGGTGACCGTTCCCCAGGGTGCGAGTGTGGGCACGGGGGGCGTGCCGTGGTCCTCGGCGGTCACCGACCGGCGGGTCTACACGGCCACGCACGGCGGGGTGATCAGCGTCCCGGACATGGCCGCACGCAACCGCCTCGGCGCGGTCCGGGACGGCACGCTCGTGCACGTGTTCGCGACCGACGCCCTGTACATGCGACTCCCCACCGGGTGGACCCCCGCCGCCGGCCAACCCCTGTACGACGCGCTCGCCGGGATCTTCCAGCGGCGCCCGGGGGCGTGGACACAAGCGACGCTCGCCGCGGGGATCACGCACGGGGCCGGGTCACCGGTCGAGCTGTGCCGCACCCCTGACGGACTCGTGCACATGCGGGGCACGTTCACGACCGGCCGACCGATCAACAACACCGAGCTTGGGCAAGTGCCCGCGGGGATGGAACCGCAGCGGCTTACCCGGTGGTCGACGGCCGCCGCACAGTCTCAGCCGAACAACAGCGCGCGCGTCGAGGTGCAGCCGAGCGGGATCATCCGCGCTTACGCGGTCTACGAACCGTCGTGGGTGAGCGCGGACAACGTCACCTGGTGGGGGACGACATGAGCGCCCCCTACTCGTACACGTTCGCGGACCTGGTCACCGACCGGGATCTCGTCGAGCTCGACCTCTCCGACGTCGTCTTTGACCGGCGCATCTGCCAAGCCGGGGCTTTCAAGGCGACCGCGCACGTCACCAACCGGGCGACCGCCGACCACGTCGCCAAGGTCATTCCGCGCGGCGTCGGGGACCTTTCCCGGGGGCCCGGCCGGACCGTGGTGCACATCGACCGCGGGGGCGACCTGTGGGGCACCTACATCATCTGGCGGGGCGACCCGCAGGGCGACGAACGGGGCCGGATCACGGTGCCGCTACAGGGGGCGTCGCTGGAGTCCTACCCGGCGCACCGCGAAATTCGCCGTGATCTGGTGTACGCGGGTGTCGGTGACCGGGACATCTGCCGGGACCTGGTCGCCGACATGGAAGCTCACGGCAGCATCGGTCTCGACGTGCCCGCGGGTCCGCCCGGGATGCCGCGCGACCGCACGTACCGGGCGTCGGAAGCCGCTACCTACGGGGAGCGGCTCGACCAGCTCGCCGAGGTGATCGACGGCCCCGAATGGATGATCCGTACATGGCGGGACGCCCAGGGCGTGCGGCACCGCGAGTTCGTCGCCGCCGGGCGCCTCGGACAGGACGCCACAGACCACCACTTCGCCCAGCCGGGCAACATCATGTCCTGGTCGTACCCGGCCGACGCCACCGACGTCGCGACCAGCTACCAGACCCGGGGGGACACCCCCAACGACGACCTCTCCGCGGAGTCCGAACCCCTGTTGTCCGGCATCTGGGAAGACCCCCGGTACCGCGCGGCCGGGTGGCCTCTGCTTGAGCGCACGGTCGACTACCAGGGCGTGACCGACGTGTCCACGCTCGACGCCTACGCCCGGTGGTGGGCCGAGCGCCGGTCCGGGATGCTCCGTATCCCACAGGTCGAGGTGCGCCTCGACGAGTCGACTTCGTTCTCCCCGAACCGTCTCGGCGACTCGGCCGCGCTGACTCTGGTCAACGACTGGTTCCCGCTCAACAACGGGCGCCCGACGTTCGCGCACCGCTGGCGGATCGTCGGCGTCGAGGTCATCCCCGTGAGCCGGAGCTCCGGGCAGGAACGCGCGCGGCTGATCTTCGAGGAACCGACCGGGCACCCCGCCACGACAACAACCACAGCAGAGATGAGGGGGTGAGACCGTGCCCAGACCCGCCTACCCGCCGGACTGGTCCTCGACCGTCCGGGGCCTACAGAACGGGGTCAAGGCCGCGTACACGGCCGCACAGACGAGGGTGCGGTACTCCGCCATCCGGGCCGCGTCCATCCTGATCGGCGCGGCCGGCGCGCTAGGCGTAGCCGGGGCGACCGAGGCACAGCGCATCCTGTACGTGGGCCGCGACGAGGGGGGCACAGGGTCGCGCCTGTGGCTCGGCCGCCCCAAGGACGGGAGCGCGGTCCTCGACCTGCGCGCCGCCGAGGGTGAAGCTGGCCAGTGGGCGCTACGGGACCAGCACGGAAACGCGGTCGTGGCCGAGGGGCCAGACGGGCTCGGTCTGGCGCGGCCGGTGATGCCCGTAGCGACGTCGTGGATCAACGACTTCCCGGGCGGGTGGCCCTCGACCACGTCGACGTCATGGACGCCACTCGCGCACGCGTGGGCGGTCTTCCAGCACACCACCGTGACGTTCTACTTCAAGGCGTCGGCGCTCAGCGTGTCCGGGCAGATCCGGTTCCTGGTCGACGGCGACGTCATCGCTACCCGGTCCATCCCCACGGGGACGCCGGCACCGATCCGGACCGAGAGATTCACCGTCCAGGCCGCCCAGTACTACAACCCGACAGGCCCTCTTCGAGTGGAGCTACAGGGGCGGTGCACAGGAACCGGCGGGGGCATCCACGCGACCCACTTCTACAACGAAGGCGCGGGCGCCGTGCCGACGACGGAGCCACCGCCGTGACCGATCCTCTGCCTTACCGCCACCTCGGCGAGCTGCTCACGCTCATGCGCGAGGAGATGCGCAACGGCTTCGCCGACCTGAAATCCGAGCTCGGCGAGCGTGTGAGCGTCGACGTCTACGAAGCGGACAAGCGCTTGGCCGAGGAACGCCTCGACCGAGTCGCCGCCGAGCTCGCCGAGCTCCGCGCCGAGGCCGCCCGCGCGAAGACACTCGCCGATGCCGAGCGGACCGCCGCCACGGACCGGCGCGCGGCCGACCGCCGCATGATCTGGGGCGCGCTGATCGCCGCCGCCCTCTCCCTGGCTGTCGGTCTGCTCCTCGCATTCCTGAGCACCACCGCCTGACGCCTCATTCGAGGTCCGAAATCTGAAACCGCCCCGGCCCCGGCCGGGGCTTTCTCATGCCCAGGAGGCCCTACGTGCCACAGCCCGACAAGCTCATCTGGCGATCCGATCTCGGCTGGTCGGCGAACAGCCCGGCCGCCTACGCCAACCCCCGATCCGGTCTGGTCATCCACTACGACAGCTCGGACATGGACCTCGCCGACAAGCCGCTCGACGCGTCCCTCGACTACTGGCGCCGCACCAGGGCGTTTCACACCGGCGCCGCCCGCGGATGGGTCGACATCGGGTATTCGTTCCTCGCGACCGCTCAGGGCTACATCGTCGAGGGCCGCGGGCTCTTCCGCACCCAGGCCGCCCAGCCCGGGGGCAACACGTCGCACTACTCGGTGACGCTGGCGACCGGCCCGACCGACCGCATCACCGATGCGCAGATCAACGCCGTTCGCCAGCTGCGGGAATGGCTGATGGAACCGGAGTCGTCCATCTCCGGCCGGGTGCTCGGTCACCGGGACTTCGTCGCGACGTCGTGCCCGGGAACCAAGGCGTACGCGCTCGTGCGGGACGGGACGTTCACCAAGCCCGCCCGGTGGGGCGACGACGCGCCCAGCGGCGGGGGTTCCTCTCCCGCCCCGCGGCCCCCGCGTCCGCCCCGCCCAGGGACCGCGGCGCCTCGCTTCCCGCTCCCGTCCGGCCACTACTTCGGGCCCCGGTCCGGGCCCGCTCACAGCGTGTCGGGCTACTACTCCCACCGGGAGGACCTCCGCCGCTGGCAGCGCCGTATGCGCGACCGCGGGTGGGTCATCACCGTTGACGGCCTGTACGGCAACCAGACGCGCACCGTCGCCCGGACTTTCCAGGCGGAGAAGGGCCTCAGCGTCGACGGCTTCATCGGCGCTCAGACGTGGCGTGCCGCGTGGGAGTCCCCCATCACCTAACCGAGCCTCACCCCTACCAACCGCGTCCCGGGCACCCGCCCGGGGCGCTCTCGTCTCCTGTGGAGGTCCCCGTCATGCATGCCGTCCCGAAGGATCCCGCCCGCTACCTGCCCGAGCGGAAGGTCGGCGCGGCCGGTGCCGCGGGCGCCGCCGTGACCGTGCTCGTGTACGTCGCCGGCGTCCTCGGTCACCCGCTCCCCGCCGAGGTCGCCGCCGCCGCTGTGTTCCTGGTCGCGACCGCCGTCGGGTACCTGGTTCCCCGCCGCCGCGACGACGTCGACCAGGAGGCGTAGCTCGTGCCCGACATCCTCTCTCTCCCCCCCGACTTCGACCGGGTCGCGCTTCACGGCCGGTGGGTGCTGCTCTCCGGCACCCCCGCCGCGGGCACGGTCACGCTCGCCCCCTCGGTCGCCCGCCTGGTCTCGCCCGCGCACTCGACGGTGATCATGGGCACGCCCGTGGTAATCCCGCTCGACGCCGAGGGCGCCATGTCGGCGGGGGTGCCCGCCACGGATGACCCGGACATCACCGGGGGCCCGTGGGCGTACACGGTCACGGTCACCATCACCGGGGCGTCGTCCTACAGCTTCTCTCTGGCGGCGCCTGTGGGGTCCGGCCCGATCGACCTGTCGGCACTCACTCCGCCGCTCGTGCCGCCCCCGGTCCCGGATGACCCGATCGTCTGGTCGGTGAACGGGCGGACGGGGCACGTGTCCCTCTCCGCGGCCGACGTCGGCGCGCTCGCCGTCGACCAGCTCGGCGCGCCGGGTGGTGTCGCCCAGCTCGACGACGCCGGGGTCGTCCCGGCCGCCCAGCTCCCGGCCGTCATCGGCGAACCGGGGCCACCCGGGGATCCGGGGCCCGCCGGTCCCGAGGGACCCCAGGGGCCGCCCGGCATCGATGGCGCGGACGGTGCGCCGGGTGTCGACGGCGACCAGGGCCCGCCCGGGGCGCCGGGGGAGACGGGTCCCCAGGGTCCGGCCGGCGCGGCCGGTGACCCGGGGCCGGCCGGTCCCGAGGGACCCCCCGGACCGCCCGGGGCCGACGGCACCGCCACCGGCACGCACGACGTCACCGCCTACGGGGCGACCGGCGACGGCGTCACCGACGACACCGCGGCGATTCAGGCCGCGCTGTCCGCGGTGAGGGACGCGGGGGGCGGAACGGTGTGGGTACCGGGTGGCGTGTACGCCATCGCTTCGGGGCCGCTGCGCATCTACCGGCGCACCCGGCTCACCCTCGCACCGGACGCGGTGATCCGTCGGGCGGCTCCGGGGACGATGCTTCTCAACGGCGACGCGGGACAGCAGTTCGGCGGGTACACGGGCCACGGCGACCTGATCATCGAGGGCGGGACGTGGGACGCGCACGGCGTCCAGGTGCCCACCGCGAACATGGTCCTGTCCATCGGTCACGCCCGGAACGTCACCATCCGGGACTGCACGATTCTCGACGTGCCCAGCTACCACGCCATCGAGGTCAACGCGGTTGAGACGTGCCGCATCACTGGTGTGGTGTGCGCGGGGTTCGTCGACGCCGTCGGCGACCGCGGTTTCTCCGAGGCGATCCAGCTCGACGGAGCTTTCCGGCAGTCGGTGTTCGGGGGGTTCGGCCCGTATGACGCGACCATCTGCCGTGACGTCCTGATCTCCGGGTGCACCGTCACGACGTCGGGTACGCCCGGGTCGGGCCCGTGGGGGCGCGGGATCGGGTCGCACTCGGCGTCTCCGGACCGGCAGCATCACGACGTGCGGGTCATCGGCAACCACATCGAACTGACGCGAGAGTACGCCGTCGGCGCGTACATCTGGCGAGACGCCGTCATCTCCGGCAACACGGTCCGCGGGTGCGGCGCCGGTATCTGGGTGCGGGCGCTCGACTCCTCGAAGACCGCAGATCGCACCCGGCCGGACGGGTCGACCATCCCCGGCTCTCAGCCGCTGTCCGGGCTGGTCATCACGAACAACATCCTGAACAGCATCGGGACCATCGCGGGTGCGCCGGGGACGTCGGTCGGCGCGATCATCGTCGAGGGCGAACCTACAGGCGTGGTGACAGAGGTGGTCATCGGTGACAACGTCGTCGACGGCACGGGGTCCGTGGGGTTGCGCATCTCCAACGTGGAGAACTACAGCATTGCCCGCAACGTGCTCAACGCCGTGGGGAACACGGCGATTTCCCAGCTGTCGACCCGGTCCGGGCTGATTGCCGACAACGCCATCAGCGGCCCGACCGGGTCGGGGATCAGCGTGGATTCCCGCCAGCTCGCCGCCGGGGTCATCGCTGACGTCGTCGTGCACCGCAACGTCATCCGCAACCCCGGCAACAACGGGGTGCACATCCTCGGCGGAAACGACGTCGAGATCAGCGACAACCGCATCACGGGGTTCACCGGGGCCGCTTTCGGTGTCCAGGTGAGCAGTAACGCCAGCTACGTCACCGCGCACGGGAACCGGATCCGGGGCACGGGCGCGGCCGGGTTGAACATCACCGCTACGACGGCGAACGTCAAGGTGTACGGCAACGACGCGCGCGGGTCGACGGTCGTCGTGCCGGCCGGGATCACCGGCCGCGACATCACCGCGGACAACACCCCGGCCGTCGCCGGGTAACACGACGCCCCTCTCCTCCCCGTGCGGGAAGGAGAGGGGCGTTTCGTCATGTCCAGCTGGGGTCCAGCTTGATCCCGCCGGGTTCATCCCCACATGCGTGGGGAGCGCTGGACACGGCCGAGAGGGGGCTCATGTCAAATCGGGTCATCCCCGCGGGCGGGGAGCACGTTCCCAGACAGGGTATCGCCGCCGCCGTCCGGCCGTGGGCGAATGGCTCGAATGACCGCCCCCGGTGTGGTCCTGGTGAGTCGGGCGATGTCGGCCCGGGACACCCGGTGCGCGGCCAGCTCCCGGGCAACGTCGGCGAGCGCCGCCCGCTCCCGTTCCTGGGCGCGCGCCCGCGCGGTACGCGCGTGGTCGTGTGCTTCGAGGAGGGGGCTTTCCCCGCGGAGCTCGACCGCCACCTCTGCCGGGGGGACGTCGAGCACCAGGGCCAGCGCATCGCGTGCGGCCGACTCGACCTCTGCGAGCGTCCGCCCGTGGGTGTGGACGTGGTGCTCGGCGACGGTGCCCGACCACCGGGTGCCGTCGCGGACGACGTCCAGCATGTACACGGGTTTCACAGGGCCTCGACCTCTTCCAGGATGCGCCGAAGGGTCACGGGGGGCATCTCCCCGTGGGGGACGGGGAGGAGAAGGTCACCGACCCGGTAGAGGGTGTGGGTGTCGCTCTGGCGCTCGACGTCGAGCGTGTGGCCGGCGGCCTCGGCGGCTTCTCTGATCTGGGCGAGCGGGGGCGCCGTGCGCGGGGGGTAGAGCTCCCGGGACACCTCTTGGGCCTCTTCCCACAGTTCCAAGGAGACGATTTGGGGATGAGCGGGCGGGGACCACACCCACTGGTCACGCGGGCGCGGGATCTTGTCCTTCCCGGCGGCGCGCGCCCACACCTGACGGCCTGTGTACTTGGGCTGTGCGATGATCCGCCGGGCGTGACGGCGCGTCCACCGGCCGGTGGAGGGCCGCCCGTGCGCGACCACGGTCGGGTGCGCGGCGTGGTCGCTGTCGAGCCAGGATCCGATCACGTGGTCTTTCCACCGGCGCTCTACCCGCATCTCGAACACGGTCGCGACCGTGTCCGGGCGCCGCTGGTCGGGGTCGAGGTCGAGCAGGCGCGCCCACCCGGGATTGCGCTTGAGCGGCCGGTGGAGCTGGGGGCGGGCGACGTACCCGTAGGGTGCGGCGCCGAGCGCGTACCCCTGTCGGGCGTGCGTGGCCTGTCCGGCCCACGACTGCTCAAGGAAGTGCAGTCGCATGTAGTCGGCGAGTACCTGTCGCTGGCGGCGGAGCAGCCACCGCGCGGACGCAAGACCGGACGACATGTCGGGCTCGTCGGCCGCGATGATCGGAATGCCGAGCCCGCCGAGCTCCCGCTCAAGGGACATGGACGTGTGCATGTCCCGCGCGGTGCGCGCGATCTCCTCGCAGACCACCGCATCGAAACGTCCCTCCGCCGCGTGGGCGCGGAGGTCGCCGAGACCGCCGGTTCGGGGGACGGGGACGCCGAGGCGCTCGTAGTCGTCGCTGTCGCCGAGGCCGCGCTCGTCAAGGTCGAGCATCCCGGTTTCCACGTCCCAGTACCACGCGGTGATGGCGGCGTCGGGCGGGGTGACGTCCTGGCACCGGTCGTGCTGTCGGGTGAGGGACTTGACGGGGTCCTGTAGGTCCCGGGTCGAGGTGCGTCCGCAGAACGCCAGACGCAAAGGGGGGCTTTGGGTAGGGTCGTGCATGGTTCTCCTGGTGTCTCAGGGTGGACCACGCCTCGGCCGCGCTGTAACGCGGTCGGGGCACTGTCGTGTCGTGCGGGGGCCGCCAGCGTGACGCTGGCGGCCCTGGTTGGTCCCGCGCGCCCAGGACCCTCACGGGTCGACCAGGCGCGCGGGGGTCTACGCGGGGCGTCCGAGGAGTGCGCGGACCTCGGTCCCGCGGTACCGGCGGTGCCCGCCCGGGGTGCGGAACGAGGTCAGCTTGCCCGCCTGCGCCCAGCGCGTGACCGTCTTGGGGTCCACGCGGAACAGGTGGGCGACCTCGGCAGGGGTGAGTACCTCCTCCGGGACGGGGGTGCTCATCCGACGTCGTCCGCGTCGTCGTGGTCCGCGGCGTGCAGGGTCCACAGCTCCGCACGCGGCTCACGCAGCCACACGGACCGGCACCCGTCCGCGGTGACCGTGAGACCGAAATCGTCCACGGTCGGGCGCCCCTCTCCGCGCCACCATGTGAGCGCGCCCGCGAACTCCTCCGCCAACCTTCGCGGGCCGAACTGCTCTACCCGGCCGTCCGGATGCATCCGCGCCCACGACCCGCACCGGGTGGACACCGCCCACACGTGCGGTTCGGACGCGCCCGGCTCCATGGCCATCCCGTGCGCCCACCCGGGCACTAGTAGGGACATGAGGAGGCCGGTCTCGCCGTCGAGGAGGGTGCGCGGGTCACCATCGGCATGGGTGATGCGGTCGGGGACCGCGTCGACGTCCGGAACCATGTGCCCGCCCCGGCGCTGTCCGCGCGCCCACATGAACGCCAAGGACCCCTCGAAGCGGCCCTGCACATCCCCGCCGCAGTCCTCCAGGACCGCGAGAACCCCGGCCGGGGCGCCCGGCGTCGGGGCCCACGGGGTGATGAGGCGCCCGCGGGCGTGGAGCTGCACGAGCCACGCTTCCGGGATCTCCGCCACCTGGCACGTCGCGATGATCCTGTGGTGCCGGCCGTCTCCGATCGACGCCAGTTTCTCCGCGTCCGCGGTGACCAGCTCGGGTGCGTAGTCCTCAGCGATCAGTGCGGAGTGGGCCCGGTCGGCTACCTCCTGGTCGATCTCGATCGTGGTCACCCGGATGTCGCCAACCAGCTCACAGAGCAGGGCGGCGTGGTATCCGGTGCCGGTGCCGATCTCCATCACCCGATGTCCGGGCTCGATCCGCGCGGCGGTAAGCATCCGCGCCATGACGGACGGGGCGGAACTGGAGGACGTCGCGATGCCGGGGCCGCCCTCCGCGCCGTCGTCAACCTGGGTCGTGAGCGGCTGATCGCTGTAGGCCGCGCGCATCCACCCGTCGGGGTCCTCGGCGCGGTCGTACCGTGTGCGTCCATCCCCCCACATCACGTCGGGGAGGAACGCGTGTCGGGGCACCCGACGGAACAGCGACGCGATGTGCTCGGGGATGCCGTCCGCGTGCAGCTGGTCGGCTAGGGCCTGGGCGAGAGGGAGGTAGTCCATGGTTTCAGTCCTTCCCATGTCAGACCCGCCCCGTGCCCTTGCAGGGGCCGCACGGCACCCAGGAACCGATGTTCTTCCCAGCGGATTTGCCGTCGTTCGTCGACCACGTGCCGCCCTCCCCGCGGCAGGCACCGCACGTAGCGGCCGAGTGCGTACAAGGAGGGGGTGCGGCCGGGCGGGGAGGCGTGAGCGTTGCGGTCATGTCGTCTGCTTCCTGTGAGGGGGTGACTCACCCGCGGGTGTGGGTGAGGGTGTCGCCGCAGTGGCGACAGGTCTGCGTGCGGATGGCGGGCCATCTGGGGTCGGGCGGGTCTGGAATGTGGTCGTGCTGTCCTGACGTGGTGCCAGGGCATCGGGTCGCGCCGTCCATCGCTACTCCTCGGACACGAGGGGGGAGGGGGAGGGCGCCCCGGCCCCCGGGTCGGGGCGCCCAGTCTCAGAGGGCCGACCGAATCGCGGCGAGTAGGAACGAGTGCATTTCCCCCGCCGGACCGTCGAGAGTGCCCACGGGAGCGGCCAGAGCCCGGCCGATCATCTCGGCCGTTGACATCCGCGGGGAGGCGGGAAGGCGTTCAAGCGGGCTCTCCCACGACAGCGGGTGGGGGTGCGGGTCCCGGCCGGGCACGACCACGACACGGGTGACCGGCCCTCGGGTGGCCCCGTAGACCGCCCGCCCCTCCAGGGTCGATCCGCGGTAGGTGACCTCGGCCCCGTGCGCGGTCGCCCACGCGTTCAGGTCCGCCATGGTCGACAGCTCGCCGACATCGCACACACGGCGTCGGCTCGTCATGCCGCCACCGCCGGACGCTCCTCGGCCTGACGGGCGACCGCGACCAGGACGACCGAGCCGCTCCGGGAGGCATCTCGGCGGGCACGGTGCCGGTAGGGATCCATGGGCACCACACGCGCCGGGGCGACGTCGAGCGGGCGCTCGGCGGGGAGAGGCGGCGCGACAGCGGCCCCGGTTCGCGAGCTCGGCCAGATGATCGGAATTGGGCCGGTCACGGTGCGCGGCCGGGGCGCCGGGGGCTCGGCCGCGTACCGGCGGACCCTGCCGGACCGGCGCCGCACGAGGTGGGCGCCGGCACGGGCGACCAGCCACAACGCGGACAGGGGGAGCACCAAAAGGCGCACAAAGGAGGACATTAGGGATGCTCTCGATTCTCTTCGAGTCGGCGAGATCACTACAGGTGACTCGATAGTGCACGAGAGGACACCAACTCACAAGAGAAATGACGAGATTCTCTCGAAAATGCGGCGCTAGCATTGCCCCATGCGATCCCCTTACTCACCCACCGTGCGACGTCGACGGCTCGGAATGCAGCTCAGACGCATGCGCGAGGCTGCCGGACTCACTGGCCACGACGCCGGAGAGCGGGCCGGGATCAGCCGTGCCGCGCTCGGGAAGATCGAGACTGCCGAGACACGACGGGTCCCCGCCCGTCAGGTCGACGCGCTCGCCGAGGTCTACGGCGCCACCCCGGACGAAACGAATGCGCTCCGCCAGCTGGCCGCCGACGCGGGCGAAAGGGGATGGTGGTGGAAGTATCGAGATGTTTTCGGCCATGACTCCCTGCCGGACTTCGAGGCCGAGGCGTCCTTGATCCAGACAGTCGAGATCGCTACCGTTCCGGGTCTTCTTCAGACTCCGGAATATGCCGAGGCGATTTTTCGGGGCGGTCCGCTCACGAGTACGGAGCACATCGACCGGCAGGTCGAAGCGCGTATGCGCCGTCGGGAGATCCTTCACAGGCACGAGGCCGCCCCGCGACTGTGGGCGGTGATTGATGAGGGTGCGCTCCGGCGTCCCATCGGCGGCCCCGACGTGATGCGCGGACAGCTCGATTACCTACTCTGGATCGGCCAGCATCCGAATGTGGATATCCAGGTGATGCCGTTCAACGTGGGGGCACATCCGGGTCTGGGTCTCGCGTTCACCATCTTGTCGTTCGCGAATCCCTTGGACCGGACGATCGTGTACACCGATTCGATCGGCGGCGTCTTCGAGGAGGACCCCGACGATGTAGACCGCTACGTGACGACGTTCAGTCACGTGCAGGCCACCGCACCGAATACGGTCGTGAGTGCCCAGTTCATAGAGGGCATCCGGGAAGAGAGCACACCAGCATGACCACACCTGAGTTCCGTAAGAGCAGCTACTCCACCGCCCAGGGGCAGAACTGTGTAGAGGTCGCAGACCTCCCCGGACAGCATCTGATCCGGGACACGCAGAACCGCGGGCTCGGCCACGTCGAGTACCCGGCCGACGCGTGGGCGGCTTTCCTCGCCGTCGCCCAGGGCGACGCCGACCGGTAGTCCCGGGAAGCAAACAGGCCCCCCACCCTGTACCGGGTGGGGGGCCTGTTGCACCTGAGTGCTCGTCGAGCATCACCGCGAGCCTACCGCCCCGGGCGGACACTCGGGAGATGCCGAACGAAACCGAACAACACAGGATCTAGTGGTGTTTTAGAGAGCCTGATCAA
>NZ_JAUZMY010000046.1:0-38177 GCF_036327455.1 Nocardiopsis codii
AGGTGTTCCGCGCCCCGCCAAATCGGCGGTTTGTGGTTCGTGATCGGGGTAAAGCCCGTTTTGCTTCGTTTGCTTTTGTCCGAATGGACTTGGCTTTTGAAGCGACTCCCTGAGTTTACATGGCCCGAGCAGTGCTCGAACCGGGTGTTTCAGAGAGGAGGTTGTGTCGCCGATCCCGGCCCGGTTCCGGGCTGACCCTGAGGCCTTCCCGCCGTCCCGTGGCGACTCGGAGAACATTACCCCCCTCCGGAGCACCCGGCAAACCGAACCGCCTGTGTCCCCACTCACAGCACGTGCAGGGGTTCGGGCGTCCCACCCGGAGCCGAGGAGCACGGTCTTTCCGCGCGCGCACGCGCGCGTAGGAAGGGCGGGAGAGGGCGCGTCCGGTCGGCGCCGCCTGGCCGCGCGCGCACGCGCGCGTAGAAAGGGCGCGTCGTCTCCCCATCCGCGGGCCCACTCCGCCGAGCCCTCCCCGGGCCGCACCGGCGCCGCCGGCGTTCCCCGTGCACACGGGACCCCCACTCACCCGGCTGACGAAGCACACCCCGGAACGCACTCACCGAAATGACAAGAAACGGAGTTCCCCCTCCTCATGGGTCGATTCACCCATGGGCGGCCTGAGCGAATTCTCCCTCCTCCCCAACCTCGGCAATTCCCCCATCGTCCCATGTCAGAGCCCCTTCGACACAAAGCAAGATCATTTCGTGGAATCACAGGAAAGGCCGGAGAAGTTCCCTGGGAACTCTTGTCATCCCCTCGTTTCCGATACATGATGTGCAGCGTCAGGGAAACTGGTCCGGAGCCGCCCCGCCCGGGGGCGCACGGCCAGGCCGCGTGCCGGATGTTCGGGGGGACGGCAGGCGCAACGCGGCGTTCAACCCGGAAGGACACGCATGGACACCGCATCCCCCGACGTGGTCGACGAGCCCGTGAGGACCCCCGAGAGCCACACCAGCTGGAAGCGCTTCGCCCTGTTCTCCGTCCCCGCCGGCCTCGCCGTGGGCGGCATCCTCGTCGCGATGGCCCAGGGCGCGCTCGCCGCCTCGTTCACCGTCTCCGGCCAGGACTTCAAGATCTCCGCCGACGAACTGCGCGGCGAGGGCTTCGTCCAGTACGGCTGGCTGGACCAGTCCGTGCGCCAGGACGCCGTCCCCGTCGCCGTCGCGGGCATCGCGAGCGCCGAGATCGACGGACTGTGCCAGTCGGTCCTCACCGAGTTCCCCCTCATCGGGAAGATCTCCCTCGAACTCACCGCGGGCGACCAGGGCACACCTGTCCAGGCGGAGAACCTGGTCATCGACATGTCGCAGATGGACGGCAACGCCGAGTTCACGAACATCGAGATCGGCCGCGACGCGGGCACCCTCGACAAGGGCCCGGCCGGCGCGCAGGGCTTCAACGACCTGTTCGGCATGCAGTCCGACATCATCGTCGTGGAGAACCTGGAGCAGACCGCGAGGGCTGCCAGCGCCGGAACCTTCCGCCTCTCCGGGCTGAGCCTCGGTCTCAGCCTCGGGGAGAGCGAGTGTTTCTGAGGCTGTTGCGGAGGGCGGGAGCCGCCTGGCTCGGTTGGCGCAGGAGGCGCCCCTTCGCGGGGGGACTCCTCATGATCCTCTCCGGCGCCGTCATGGCGTCGCTCGTCGCGATGCCGGTGGAGCTGATGATCCAGACCGGTGTCGGCGGGGTCTCCTCGCTGATGTTCGGCGGCATGCTCGTCGTCCTCGGCCTGGTCACGTGGTTCACCCCCAACCAGCACGTCGTCACCGGTGCGCTGGCCGGGTTCCTCGGGTTGGGCGCACTCGTCCTGTCCAACCTGGGGGGCCTGGTGGTCGGCACACTGCTGGCGCTGGCGGGCGGCGGGTTGGCGTTCGCCTGGCGGCCCGTGGCCCGGCCTCCGCGCAGGAGGCGTCGCCGCCGCGGGCGTCACTCACCGGACGCGGCCCCCGCACCTGCGGGGGAGAGGTCCGCGGTGGGCCCCGTGCCCGACGCGCCGCAGGACCCGCCCCGCACCGTGCCCCTCTCCGACCAGTGATCCCCGTGACGGTCTGAGCGGGCCCCGTACCCCGGGGAGCCCGCGGGCTCCCCGGCCCATCAGGAAAACCATGTCCACCGAGTCGGCGCGTACCCCCAGATCCCGCCGGTCGTCGCCCCCGCGCGCCCTCCGGCCGTCACACACGAGGAGTACCCATGTCGGTTCCGCGACCGAGATCCCGCCCCCTCTCCGTCCCCTCCCACGCCAGGACGGCCGTCGCCGTCGCGGCGGCGGGCGTCCTGGCCCTGTCCTGGGGCGGCGGCGCCCTCGCCGCCCAGCAGGTCGCCACCACCGTCGACCCCGCGGGGGCCGCCTTCGAGGCCGTCCTGGACGGCACCGCCACCTTCACGGCGGGCACCGTGGTGGTGACCTGCCAGGTCTCGTCCACCTCACCGGGCGGGGGCAACAACCTCGTCCCGGCCGCCCCGGACAACCACAACCCGAACGGCGCCGTCTCCGGTCCGATCAACTCCCCGGACTTCGGGAACTGCTCCACCAACGTGCCCCTGGTGAGCGCCACCGTGGCCGTCGCCGACCCCGTCTGGGAGATGACCATGCAGTTCGGGGCCCCGTCGGTCGGCACGATGGTGGTGCCCGCGGGCGGCATCGTCGTGACCACCAGCGGCCTCGCCTCCTGCACCGCCACCGTCAGCCCGAACGCCCCGGCCGCCGTCGGCGGCACGTGGACCAACGGGAGCCCCGCGTCGACGCTGGCGTTCGACACGTCGGCCCCGGTCGTGGTGGTGGGCGGCTTCGGCTGCCCGACCAGCGCGACGACGTCCGACTTCACCGCCACCTACGAGGTGACGAACGCCGACGACCCGACCGCGCCGATCACCGTGTCCGGCTGAGCCTGACGCGGAGTCGGTGGCCGCCCGGCCGTGTCCGCGCGGTCCGGGTGACAAGGCCACAGGTCGACATGTCGGCCGGGGGCCGTCGCGCGCGGTGCGCGGCGGCCCCTGCCGCTCCCCCTGGCGACAGGCCCGGGCGGGCGGACACGCGGAGCGACGGCGCGCGGGCCGGCCGGCGACACGTGACCGGCGTCGTTCGTGCCCCGGTGACAAGGAACCGGGGGTGGCGACTCACCCGGGTGCGCAGAAACGGCGGTGGTTCGTCGCCTACGGTCGCAGTACTTCCGGGGAGTCACGCGGCGAAGGCTCCCCGGTGAGGCGCGGAACGCTTCGCCCGTCCCCGTTGCCCTCCCGGAGACAACATGGCGCCCAACGCCGGTCCTCCCGCCCCCTCACGACTGCGACAGACCCTCAGGACGGCGCGGATCCTGGTCCGCGCCGGTGTGCTCAGCACCGGCCGCCCGGACAGGATCGTCCGCCAACTCCGTGCCCTGCGCACGTGGGGCGCCACGATCGCCGGCGGGTACGCCGCGGCGAACGAGCGCGTGCCCGGTTCCGTGGCGATCGTCGACGAGCGGGGGCCGACGACCTTCGGCGAGATGGACCTGCGCGCCCGGCAGTTGGCGAGGGAGCTGTACCGGGCGGGTGTGGAGCCGGGAACGCGGGTGGGCGTGCTGTGCCGGAACCACAGCGCGTTCGTGCAGACGATGGTGGCGTGCGGCCGTCTGGGGGCGGACACCGTCCTGCTCAACACGGGCCTGTCGGTGGGCCAGCTGTCGGTGGCGGTGGTGGACAACGCGGTCGCGGTGCTCGTCGCGGACACCGAGTTCGAGCCCCTGTACGCGGGGCTTCCGCCCGAGGTGACCCGGGTGACGGCCTGGGGTGAGCCGTCGGGGGCGGGCCCGGCGGTGCCGTGGGAGGCGCGGGAGAGCACGGCGTCGGAGCCGGGGCCGCCGGAGCGGCCGGGCAGGCTGATCGTGCTGACGTCGGGGACGACGGGCGCGCCCAAGGGCGCGCGGCGGCCGACGCCGAAGGGGCCGCAGGACGCGGCGTCGGTGCTGTCCCGTATTCCGCTGCGCTCGTCGGACCGCATCCTGGTCTCGGCGCCGGTCTTCCACACGTGGGGCCTGGCGGGGGTGCAGCTGGGCATGTCGATGCGGGCCACGTTGGTGATGCGGCGGCTCTTCGAGCCGGAGGACGTGCTGCGGACGGTCCAGGAGCAGCGGTGCACGGTGCTGTTCGCGGTTCCGGTGATGCTGAGGCGCATCATGGACCTGCCCCGGGAGACGCGCGCCAGGTACGACACGTCGTCGCTGCGGATCGTGGCGTGCAGTGGTTCGGCCATGAGTCCGAAGCTGATCACGGGCTTCATGGACGAGTTCGGTGACGTGCTCTACAACCTGTACGGGTCGACGGAGGTGTCGTGGGCGACGATCGCGACGCCGCAGGACATGCGGCTGTCGCCGACGACCGCCGGGCGCCCGCCGCTGGGGACGCGGATCGCGGTCCTGGACGGGAACGGCTCCGAGGTCGCGGACGGGGTCGAGGGGTCGATCCACGTCGGCAACGACATGCTCTTCGACGGGTACACGAACGGGCGGAGCAAGAAGGTCGCGGACGGGCTGATGGAGACCGGCGACCGGGGGCACGTGGACGCGCACGGACTGCTGCACGTGGCGGGCCGGGACGACGACATGATCGTCTCCGGTGGGGAGAACGTGTTCCCGCGGCCGGTGGAGGAGTCGATCGTGACGCTTCCCGGTGTGCGTGAGGTCGTGGTGACGGGTGTGCCTGACGAGGAGTTCGGGCAGAGGTTCGCGGCGTTCGTGGTGCCGTACGAGGGTGTGCGCGTGGACCCGAACGAGGTGCGGATGCACGTGCGGACCGCGCTCGGCCGCTTCTCGGTGCCGCGTGACGTGGTCGTACTGGAGGAGCTGCCCCGCAACGCCACCGGCAAGGTGGTCAAGCGCAGGCTGCCCTATCAGGCACCTCGCCAGTAGGAGCTGCGCGGATGTCGCGGAGGGGGTCGGCGCGGTCGTGTCGGCCCCCGCGTGGGCCGGTTCGGGTACTCCGTCCCGGTCTTCCTCGTGTACAAGGCAATTGTGGGCTTTGACATCGGGTAGGAGGTAACTACGATGTTGCCGATGCCTGACCGTTTCCCCGCCCCCGCGGGCGACTTCCCTCTTCCTCCCGTCGACGAGCAGATGTGCTTCGCGCTGTACGCGGCGTCGCGGGCGGTGACCAACCTCTACCGGCCGCTGCTGGAGCCGTTGGGGCTGACCTATCCCCAGTACCTCGTGATGATGCTGCTGTGGGAGCGCGGTGAGTGCTCCGTCAAGGAGATCGGCGCCGTGCTCCAGCTGGACTACGGCACGCTCACCCCGCTGCTCAAGCGGTTGGAGGTCCGGGGTCTGCTCGACCGCGGACGGGATCCGCGCGACGAGCGCTCGGTCCGCGTCACCCTCACCGAGGAGGGTGCGCGGCTGCGGGCCCGGGCGGAGGGAATTCCGGAGGCGATCGGCGCGGTCATCGACCTTCCCGAGGAGGAGTTCGAGGCGACGCGGCTGGCGTTGCGCCGGCTGACCTCGAACGTGCTCGCGGGCGAGGCCCGCCTGCCCGCCCGGGACTGACCGGGCGAGCGGCTCGGGGACGAGGGCGACGAGCTCCGACCGCCGCGTCCGCCGTCGGGGGACGACAGGCGGCAGCGGCGGTCGGTGAGCACGGGCACCACGGGGGTCGTGCCCGTGCTCCGGGTGTGGGGGGACCGTTCCACGGTCCGCCCACACCTGTGTACGGGGTCCTCCGGCCCCTGCCCGGCGGCCTCCCGGGGTCGCGGAGGAGGCGGTCGGTCACGGCGTCCGGCGGCGACGCGGACGCCGGTTCCGACTGCGGCCCGGTGAGCGGGAAGCCCGACGGGGAAAGGGATTCGGGGTATCCCGCGGGGCCCGGAGGGCTAGTGTGGAGACATGTCGATCTGGGCGTCGGACAACCGCAACGGGCAGATACGCGAGGCACTGACCATGCTCCTGTCCCAGGGGGTCATCGACGACTTCCGCATCAGTCCCGAGGACGAGTTCCCGTTCCGGGTGACCGTGCCCGCCGGTGTGGTGCCGATGACCGAACACCAGGCCGCGCATTTCGCCCTGGGCGCGGCGGTGGGGCACTTCGGTCGTCTCGCCCGCGGTGAGGACACCCCGGAGTAGCCCGGTGCCCGGGCCCCGCGTCCCATCGGGGGCGGTGTGACGCGGGGCGCTGTGCCGTGGTGGCCGGGCCCCTCCGGGCGGAGGGGCGGGCGCGGGTCCAGGCCGCGTTCCGCGGATCATTCCGGGCTCGCGTCCCCCGGGCTGCCTCTCGCCGCGCCGACTGCGCTTGGACAGCCGAACCCGGGCTGACCTGCGCCACTCGTCTTGCGAGAGATGGCCTGGAAGCCGCTCGCGTCGATCGGCGCAAGCGCCGAGTCAACCGAAAGCATCCACAGAACACGCCCTAGCAGCCCCCGGGCGTGAGCTCCCAGAAGCCGGGCGAGGTCTCGGTCAGCGACGTGGTCACGAAGAGGTTCCACAGGCCCAGCACGTCGTCGGAGCCGACGGCGTAGGCCTGCCCCGAGCGGTGGACGGCGCGGCCGGCCGACACGTGGTCGTAGTTGCTGCTGGTCACGCACTCTCCCGGCTCCGGTTCCCCGGTCGGCGGGTCGGTGGGCTCCTCCGTCGGCGGGTCGGTGGGTCCGGTGCCGCCGCCACCGCCGATGCCCCAGAAGTCCACGGTGTACCCGGTGGAGCAGACGGCGGCGAGGAAGTAGGCGCCCGCCGTGCCGCAGCCCGAGGAGGGGTCGACGGGGGTCCCGTGCCCCATGCCGGAGACCGTGAAGTGGGCGACGTCCGCCGTGGCCGCGTCGCCCCCGTAGTAGGCGGCGGTGGTGGAGCCGGGCAGCTGCTCGGTGGAGTCGGGGCCGCCGGACAGGCCGTGGACGTCGGTCCACTGGCTCACGGAGGACGCCCCGTTGGCGGGCACGACGGTGGTGTCGGAGGTTCCGTGCCAGACGGCGACGCGGGGCCACGGCCCGCCCCATCCGCTGTGCTTGGCCCTCACCGCGTCCCCCCACTGCCGGGGGGTCTGGTTCTTCCCGGGGTTCATGCAGCCGAACGCGTCGACCATGCTGCCCGCACAGCCCACGGGGATGCCGGCGACGACACTGCCGCCGGCGAACACGTCGGGGTAGGCGGCGAGGAGTTCGCCCGCCATGGCGCCGCCCGCGGAGAGGCCGGACACGTACACCCGGTCGGCGTCCAGGCCGTGGGCGGCCACGGCGTGCTCGACCATGGAGCGGATCGAGCGGGCCTCGCCCGCGTCGCGCGCGGTGTCGCCGCGCTCGAACCAGTTGAAGCAGCTGGTGGCGTTGTTGGCGGACTTCTGCTCCGCGTAGACGAGCGCGAACCCGTCGTCGTCGGCGAACCCGTCCCATCCGGAGTGCCCGTGGTAGGCGGCGGCGTCCTGCGCGCAGCCGTGCAGGAGGACGACCAGGGGCGCACCGGCGGGCAGACCGTCGGGGACATAGGAGTACATCGACAGGTTGCCGGGGTTGGAGCCGAACGAGGCCACGGGGGTGAGTGTGGCGGCGGAGGCGCGTGGGGTCGCGACGGCCAGGAGGGCGGCGACCATGACGGCCACGGTGGCGAGCGCGAGAAGGAGGGGGCGGACCTGGTGCCGCCGTGCGGGCGGTGCGGGGGAGTCCATGGGGGGTGTGCCTTCCGGGGAGTCCGAACGGGGGGCGGGGGTTCGGCCGAACCGTGCCACGGAGCCTAGTGCGCATGTGACCTGGGCGACATGTCGATGAGACCCCGGTCACGTGCCCGCCGCCAGTGTGATCCCCACAGCGGACCCGCGGCCCATGGCCGGGCCGCACATGTCCCCGCCCCGGGGTGTGTCCGCCTCCCCTATCCCCCGCCCGGGGCACCCCGCCTAGTTTGCTGACATGACGACGCACGAGTTCCCGTCGGGCCCGGCGCGGCAGGCCCCCCGGCCCCCCGGCCCCCTTCCCGCAGGCGCCCACCACACCACCCGGGTCGACCTGGAGGGGAGGACCGCCCTGGTGACCGGTGCGGCCAGCGGCATCGGCCTCGCCTGTGCCCTGCGCCTGGCGGACGCCGGGGCGAGCGTCCGGCTCGCCGACATCGACGGGGACGCCCTCGCCGTGCTGGCCGACCAGGGGGTCGGGGAGGCGGTCCCGCTGGACCTGACCGACCTCGACGCCGCCGAGGAGGCCGCCAGGGGCGCGGACATCGTGGTCAACAACGCCGGCGTGCAGACGGTCGCCCCCGTCCAGGACTTCCCTCCGGAGCGTTTCTCCCTCATCCTTCGTCTCATGGTCGAGTCACCGTTCCGCGTCGTGCGCGGCGCGCTGCCCCACATGTACGAGAGGGGCTGGGGCCGCGTCGTCAACATCTCCTCCGTGCACGGGCTCCGGGCCTCGGCCTACAAGTCGGCGTACGTGACCGCCAAGCACGGTCTGGAGGGCTTCTCGAAGGTCGTCGCCCTGGAGGGCGCCGCACACGGGGTGACCTCCAACTGTGTGAACCCGGGCTACGTGCGCACACCCCTCGTGGAGAGGCAGATCGCCGCGCAGGCGGAGGCCCACGGCATACCGGAGGAACGGGTTCTGTCGGAGGTCCTGCTGGCGCGGTCGCCGCTCAAGCGGCTGATCGAGCCCGCCGAGGTCGCCGAGCTGGTCGCCTATCTGTGCAGCGACGACGCGTCGTTCGTCAACGGCGCGTCCCTGCCCGTGGACGGAGCATGGAGCGCGAGCTGAACACCACCCGGATGACCGAGGACGGCCCGTCGGACGCCGACGACGGCCAGGCGCTGTTCCTGGACCTGCTGCTGCGCGACGCGCCCGCCGTGGAGTACGAGCGGCCGGTGCTGCGGGCGCGTGCGCGGGGGGACGACCCCGCGGTGGTGGCGTCGCTGGACGCGGCGAAGCTGACGGCGCTGCGGGTGCGGTCGGTGATGCGCGACCGGCGGCGCCGCGAGTCGGAGCTGAGCGCGCTGTTCGAGACCGCCAACGACCTGGCGGGGATGCGCAGCCTCGACCAGGTGCTGCAGGCGATCGTGGAGCGGGCCAGGAACCTCCTGGGCACCGACACCGCGTACCTGACGCTGAGCGATCCGGAGGCGGGCGGCACGTACATGCGGGTGACGTCGGGCTCGGTGTCGGCGTCGTTCCAGCGGCTGCGGCTGGCGTCGGGCAAGGGGCTGGGCGGGCTGGTGGCGACCACCGCCCTGCCGTACGTGACGTCGAACTACTTCACCGATCCCCGGTTCGCTCACGCCGACAACATCGATCACGCGGTGCGCGAGGAGGGCCTGGTGGCCATCCTGGGCGTGCCGTTGAAGATGAACGGGCGCGACGTGGGGGTGCTGTTCGCCGCGAACCGGCGGGAGCGCCCCTTCGCGCACTCGGAGGTGGCGCTGCTGTCGTCGCTGGCCGCGCACGCCGCCATCGCGATCGACAGCGCGAACCTGATCGACGACACCCGGCGGGCCCTGGACGAGCTGCACACCGTGAACGAGCGGTTGCAGCGGCACACGGCGTCCGTGGAGCGGTCGGCGGCGGCGCACGACCGGCTGACCGACCTGGTGCTGCGCGGCGGCGGGGTGCGCGAGGTGGCGGCGGCGATCGCCGAGGTGCTGGGCGGTTCGGTGCTGATCCACGACGCGACCTCGGGGGAGTCCGTGACCGCCGCACCGGAGGGCGCGGTGGAGGAGGGGGTGTGGGACGGCGGCCCGGCGGACCCGGCCGACGGGGATCTGGCGGGGGCCGTGCGCTCGTCGCTGGCCAGCGGCCGGGCGGTGCGGTCCGGGGAGGCGTGGGTGGCGTCGGCGGCGGCCGGCAGCGAACCGCTGGGCACCCTGGTCCTGCGGGGCGCCGAGCTGGACTCCACGGACCAGCGGGTGCTGGAGCGGGCGGCCATGGTGACCGCACTGCTGCTGCTCATCCGCCGTTCGGTGAGCGAGACCGAGCACCGTGTGCGCGGTGACCTGCTCGACGAGCTGTTGGAGGTGCCCGCGCGCGATCCGGCGTCGCTGCGCCAGCGCGCGGCCCTGCTCCACGCGGATCTGGACGGTCCGCACGTCCTGGTGGTGGCGGAGGCTCCGGGCGGTCACCCCGGCCGTCTGCGCTCGGCGGCGACCTATGTCGCGGAGACCACCGGGGGATTGGCCGGGAGCCGGTCGGGCCGCCTGGTGCTGGCGCTGCCGGGGACCGACGCCGCGGCGGTGGGGCGCCGGGTGGCCGACGAGCTGTCGGCGGCGGCCAACGGGCCGGTGACGGCGGGGCTGGCCGGCCCGACGGACGGCCCGGAGTCGTTCCGGGCCGCGTTCGCGGAGGCGACCCGCTGCCTCCAGACGCTGCGGGCGCTGGGGCGGGACGGGGACGTGGCCACGACCGACGATCTGGGGTTCCCGGGGCTGTTGTTGAGCCAGGAGCGGGACGTGCCGGGGTTCGTGTCGGCGACGCTGGGGCCCCTGCTGGAGTACGACGCCAAGCGGGGCACGCTGCTGGTGGAGACGCTGGGCGCGTACTTCGCGGCCGGGGGCAACCTGTCGCGGGCCAAGGACGAGCTGCACATCCACGTGAACACGGTGGCGCAGCGCCTGGAGCGCGTCGGGCAGCTGATCGGGGCGGACTGGCAGCGCCCCGGCCGCGCGCTGGAGCTACAGCTCGCCCTGCACCTCCACGGTCTCCTGGACAAGGGAGTGGATCTGCTCGGCGACCAGGGCGGCGGTTGAGGAGAACAGCGGGCTGTAGTGGTTGTCGTGGGGGAGACCGAGGGTGCTGACGCCGCCGGGGAGCCCGGCGAGGCGTTCGGGCGTGTACAGGCCGGGGCTCTCGTCCATGAGTCCGCGCGCCGTCCACAGCAGGCGTGCGGGGCAGGGGAGCCGGTGGACGGCGCCGAGCGCGTCGGGGTCGGCGAGGACCTGGGCGCCGTCCGTCCGCACGGCGTCCTCGTCGCAGGCCGAGCGCATGCGGGGCGGCTCTCCGACGAGGTCCCGCAGGACGTAGTGGTCGGCCCAGGTGTTCCACCGGCCCGCGAACGCGGGGTGCCTGCCCCAGAAGGCGCGGTAGTCGTCGGCGTTCGCGAAGGTCATCCGCAGCCGTAGCAGCGCGGGTCCGAGCACGGCGTCGATGTCGGTGCCGGGCGGGACGGGGAGCCCGTGCCCTCCGTCGACCAGGAGCAGGCCGGCCACCCGCTCGGGGTGGCGGACGGAGGCCAGGCAGGCGACGAACGCCCCCATGGAGTGGCCGACCAGGACGGTGCGGCGCACCCCGTGCTCGTCGAGGACCGCGATGACGTCGTCGGCGTGGTCGGCCAGTCCGCCCCGGCCGGGCAGGTGTCCGCTGAGTCCGCGCCCGCGCAGGTCGGGGGCGACCAGCGGCGGGCCGCCGAGCCCGGAGAGCTCGGCGGCGACGCGGGCGAAGGAGTGGCCGTTGGCGGTGATGCCGTGGACGGCGACGACGGGGGTGCCGGGGCCGTCGCCCCAGCGGGTGGCGGCCAGGCGGCCCCCGGGGACGGGGACGGTGTGCTCGTGCCCGGCGGTCCACGGGCCGTCCCCGCGTGTGCGGGGGGCGGGGCCGGTCGTGGCGTCGGTCGTGGCGTCGGTCATCGCCGGGAGGCCTTCCTGTCGCGCAGGGCGGATCGGACACGGCCGGGGAGCGCGACGAGCCCGCCCGGGAAGAAGAACACCATCAGCACGAACAGCGTGCCGAGGATGAAGAGGGGCTGGGCCAGGGGCGCGGCGATCCACGCGGGCAGGGCCGCGAAACCGTCGGACTGCCCCAGTTGGAGGAGCCTGTGGTCGGCGTAGGTGTAGAGGGCCGCGCCCAGCAGCGGGCCCCAGCGGGTGCCCGCACCGCCGAGGGCGACCATCACCAGGAGGGTGAGGGTGAACTCGGCCGTGGTGATGCCGGGGGTGACCCCGCCCGTGACCAGCAGGTACGTGACTCCGCCGAGGGAGGCTAGGCCTCCTCCGACGGTGAACGCCGCGAGCTTGTAGGGGTAGGGGTTGACGCCGAGGACGGCGACGCGCTGCTCGTTGGCTCGGATGCCCTGCCAGACGCGGCCGACGGGTGAGGCGGTGAGCCACCAGACGACGCCGGTGGCGACAGCCGCGTAGGCGACGGCAGCCCAGTACAGGTTGACGGTGTTGGCGACGCCCACGAACGCGTCCGGGACGGCCGCGGTGTTGAGCGACAACCCCTCCTCGCCCCCGGTCAGACGGCCGGGGTCGCGGGAGATGAGGATGGATCCGGCCTGGGCGAAGGCCAGCGTGACCATGGCGAGGGCGATGCCGTTGACGCGCAGGGACACGGCGCCGAGAAGCAGGGACAGCAGGGTTCCGCCGACGACCGCGATGAGCGCGGACCACACGAGGGGGAGTTCGAGCACCCCCATGAGGAGGGCGGCGGCGTACGCGCCGCAGGCGAAGTAGAGCGCGTGTCCGAAGGACAGCAGGCCCACCCGCCCGTAGAGCAGGTCGTAGCTGGTGGCCAGCCCGCCGAACACCAGGCAGAACGCGAGCAGGTGCAGGGTGGGCGGGCTGTTGAGGGCGCCCTCGAACACCCCGGGGATCCGGAGTGTGGAGAAGGGCAGGGCCAGTGCCACCGCGAGGAGGGCGGCCGGGACGGCCCACGCGGGCAGACGGCGGCGTCCGCGCACGTCCTCGACGGTTCGGGGTCCGGGGGCGCCGGGGCCCCGCGGGGCGCGTCGGCCGGACCGGGGTCCGGGGGCCGTGGAGGCCACGTCGGTGTCGGTCATCATGCCACCCTCTCCGCGGACTTCTTCGCGGTCAGGCCGCCCTGCCTGGTGAGCAGTACGAGGGCCAGGACGATGACCACGGCGATGTCGCCGAGGCCGGCGACGGTGTAGTAGTTGGCGAACTGCTGGATGAGGCCGACCGCGACGGAGGCGATCGCGCACCCGGTGAGCGAGGTGGTGCCGCCGATCACGACGACGATGAAGGCGAAGATCAGCAGGGACATCCCCTGGGTGGGGGTGACCACGCCGAAGTACAGCCCGCCCAGGGCCCCGGCGAGGGCCGCGGCGGCGCCGCCGATCGCGAAGACCAGGGTGAACGCCCTGCGGACGTCGATGCCGAGGGCGGTGACCATGGCGCGGTCCTGTACGCCCGCCCGGACGATGAGCCCGTAGCGGGTGCGCGAGTTGAACAGCCACAGCGCCGCGAACACGACGATCGCGGCGACGATCAGCAGGAACCGGTCCTTGGGGATGTGCACGCCGACGACGTCGACGGTGCCGCGCACGAGTTCGGGCCGGGGGAAGGTGAGCGGGTCGGCGCCCCAGACCGCCTGGATGAGGGCGGGGACGGCGAGGCTCAGTCCCACCGTGGCGAGGATCTGCTCGCGGTGCCTGCCGTAGAGCGGGCGGATGACGCACAGCTCGACCAGGGTGGCGGCCAGGGTGCCCGCCCCGACGCCGAAGGCGACGGCGAGCAGGAACCCGAACCCGTCGGGTCCGGCGCCGGGGAGGTGGAGGGCCGCCCACCAGGTGCCGTACGCACCGATGGCGAGGAAGGCGCCGTGCGCGAAGTTGAGCACGTCCATCAGGCCGAAGATCAGGGAGAGGCCGGAGGCGATGAGGAAGTAGAGGGCTCCCAGGCCGAGCCCGGTGATGACGAGGAGGATGACGGTGCTCACGCGGTCCGCCTCCCTTCGGTCTCGGCGGGGGTGGTGGGTGCGGTGGTGCCGACGGGTGGGGTGGTGCTGGTCGGCGGTGTGGTGCTGGTGGGGGAGCCCGTGGGGGTGGTGGGGCGTGCGTGGTCGGTGGCCGCGCCCGCGGGGGTGGTGACGGGGCTGCCGGTGCCACCGGTGTCTCCGGGCCCGCCGGTCCCGCTCCGGTGGTCGGCGGCCGTGCGGGCCACGCCGAGGAGCGCGCGGACGCGGTCGGCGTCGTCGAGCAGTTCCAGGGCAGGTCCGGTGTGGGTGACGCTGCCCGCGTCGAGCACCACGGCGTGGTCGGCGACCCTGCGGACCAGGGAGAGGTTCTGCTCCACGAGCAGGACCGGCACCTGTTCGGCCGCACGCGCGACGGCGTCCGCCACCTCGCGGACGATCCGGGGCGCGAGGCCCTTGGTCGGCTCGTCCACGATGAGGAGCTTGTTGTCGTTGAGGAGGGCGCGACCGATGGCGAGCATCTGCTGTTGGCCGCCGGAGAGGGTGCCGGCCGGTTGGGCGGCCCGCTGCCGCAGTTCGGGGAAGAGCTCGTGGACGAGGTCGTAGCGGGGCCTGCCGGGTCGGCGCTCGGCGATGCGCAGGTTCTCGGCGACGGTGAGGGCGGAGAAGATCCCGCGTTCCTCGGGCACGTAGCCGATACCCCGGGTGACGATGGCGTGGGTGGGGAGCGGGGTGGTGTCGACGCCGTCGAAGACCACCCGGCCGGTGCGCGGCACGAGGCCGAGCAGGGCCTTGACCGTGGTGGTCTTGCCGACGCCGTTGCGCCCCAGGATCGCGGTGACGCCGCGGTCGGACATGGAGAAGGACACCCCCTGGAGGATGTGCGAACCCTCGATCCACACGTGCAGGTCGGCCGCGTCCAGCAGCGGCCCTCCGGCGGTCACGCCCCGTCCCCGAGGTAGGCGGCCTGGACCTCGGGATCGGCCATGGCCGTCTCCGGGTCGGTGAACGCGAGCAGGGCGCCGTGGTGCATCACGGCCAGGCGGTCGGCCATGTCGAGGAGCACCTCCATGTGGTGTTCGACCATGAGGACCGTGCAGCCCTGTTCGCGGTGCACGTCCCGGATGACGGTGGTGAGCTCGCCGATCTCCCCGGCGCTGACCCCGGCCATGGGTTCGTCGAGGAGGATCAGGCGGGGGCGCCGGGCGAGGAGCAGCGCGAGTTCGAGCTTGCGCTTGTCCCCGTGGGAGAGGTCGCCCGCGAGGGCGTCCACCCGGTGGGAGAGGCGGACCAGGTCCAGGGCCGCGGAGGCCTCGGCGCCGCCGTCCGGGGTGGCCCGGCGCCAGAAGCGGCGGGACTCCCCGGTCCTGGCCTGGACGGACAGGCCGACGTTGGCGCCGACGGTGAGGTCCGTGAAGACGCTGGAGGTCTGGAAGGTGCGGCCCATGCCGAGCCGCGCGCGGCGGTGGGGGGCGTGCCGGGTGACGTCCGTCCCTGCGAGGACGACGCTGCCGCCGGTCGGCCTGGTGAGACCGGACACGAGGTTGAACAGGGAGGTCTTGCCCGCCCCGTTGGGTCCGATGAGGGCGACGAACTCGCCCTCGCCGACGCGCATGGTGACGTCGTCGACGATGACGGCGCCGCCGACCGACCAGCTGAGGTGTTCGAGTGCGAGGACGGGGGCGGCCGTGCCCGTGCCGGCGGGGTGTGCACCGGGCGCCGCGGGGGTCGCGGGCGCCGTGCCCGGGGTGGTCTGTGCGGACACGTCTACTCCGCGACCGCGGGCTCGACGTCGGTAGCGGGGATCTCCGCCACCAGCTCGGGGTGGGCGTCCTCGCCCTCGCCGACCAGTTCGACCTGGTACATGGGCTGGAGGAGGGCGTGGTCCTCCGCCCGGATGGTGAGCTCGCCCTTGACGCCGTCGAACGTCCAGCCCTCCAGGGCGGCGACGCGGTCCCCGGTGGCGTCCCCCTCGGTAGCGGCGTGGACGATCATCTGCGCGGCGGTGAAGCCGTCGGGGGTGAAGAGGGCGACGCTGCCGCCGTCCGCCTCGACTGCCTCCTTCATGGCCTGGGCCGTCTCGGTCGTGGAGGCGCCGTCGAAGTAGTGGGAGAGGAAGGAGATGCTGCCGCCGGCCTCACCGAAGATCGGGTACGAGGGCTTGATGTCGAGTCCGGTGACGACCTCGGTGGAGTCGAGGACGCCCTGCTGGTCGAGGGACTGCCACATGGCGGAGGCGGTCTCGCCCGCCCAGGCGACGAACACGAGGTCGGGTGCGGCCTGGCTGACCTGCTCGGCGAACGGCGTGAGGTCGGTGGTGTCCGGAGGGGCGAGGACGCTGTCGACGCTCGCGCCCTCGGCTTCGAGGACGGCGGTGACGGCGGCGACGTTGTCCTGGCCGAAGGCGTTCTGCTGGGCGAAGACGACAACGTCGGAGCCCTCGGGGTCGTCCATGAACGTGCCCGCGGTGAGGATGTCCTGGTAGGTCTGGCGACCGGAGCGGAAGGTGTTGCCGTTGATGCCGGTGACGGCGTCCGTGGCGGCGGAGCCGGAGATGAAGAGGATGTCGTTCTGCTCGGCGAGCGGGGCGACCTGGACGGCGATGCCGGACGCGGTGGACCCGGCGATGATGTCGTGCCCGGTGCCGATGAGCTCGCGGGTCGCGGAGACGGCCTTGGTCGGGTCGCCCGCGTCGTCCATGAACTCGACCTCGACGGGGCGCCCGTCGATCTCCATGGTCCCGCCGGTGGCATGGTCGAGGCCCGCCTCGAAGCCCTGCCGGTACTGCTCGCCGTAGCTGGCGAGGGGGCCGGTCGAGGAGTAGACGACGCCGACCCTGACCGGGTCGCCCTCGCCTCCTCCGGCCGCCTCGCCGGGGCTCCCGCAGGCGGTCACGGCGAGGACGACCGCGCAGGAGGCGGCGGTCAGGGGGGTCTTGCGCATTTCTCTTCCTCCAGTCGGCACCCGCCTGTCCGACACAACCGCCCGAGCTGGGGGATGGGGTGCCAACCCGAAGGTAGAACCGGAGTGATCCGTTTCACATGTAGCAAGCACATACATTCGGTCGCGAATCGGTGTACCCGCGCCCCATGCGCCTCGGGCGGAGTCGCGGGGGCCGGCCCCGTGCGCCCCCGTGCGTCCTGGGGGACGCGTCGCCGAGGGCACGGGGCCGAGCACGAAGGCGTGTACGGGCGCCGGGGAGCGCGGGGACGCTACCCGTCGGCGCCGAGGCGGGTGATGAGGTCGCCGATGCGCGCGGCGTCCGCCTCCGCCCCCATCTCCGTTGCCAGGGCGCGCGCCTCCGCCAGGGTCTCGATCACCTCGCGGCGTCCCGAAGCCGTGTCCAGGAACGCTGCGACCTGGCCCTTCCGGTAGCGGCGGTGCCCTCCCAGGGTCTTGACCGCGGAGAGGCGGCCGTCCTTCTCCCAGCGGGTGACGGTCTTGGGGTCCACCCGGAACAGCCGCGCCACCTCGCCGGGGGTGAGCAGGTCGTCGGCGGTCTCCATGAGCGGTCGCGCGGAACTCATTCCGGCCCTCCCTTGTCGTTTCGGATGTTCTGCCAGGCCAGGTAGGAGCGCTGGTGTGTTCCCGCTACCCCTTCCTCGGGGTCGGCGGCGCGGGCTCCGGGTCGCACGGGGCGCCGGGGGCGCGGGGAGGGGTCCGGATCGGGGCCCTGCTCGGGGCTCGGATCGAGGTGCCGGTCGGGGTGCCGGTCGGGGCTCGGGCAGGGCTTCACGACGGCCTCCGGGGTGGGGGCGGAGGAGGGGAGGCGTGACGACGCAGGCCTTCCTCCAGCTGGGCCGGGGTCGGTTCGATCACCGTCCGCCACCGACACGTCCGCGCGTGCGCGGTGGCCATCCACAGGGACCCCGTCCACACGATCCGGTGGGTGCGACCCCATGACCGGCGCAGCCGGGCCAACGTCACCCCGGGCGGCTCCCACGAGCGGCCCCGGCCATCGAAGTGGTCCCCTTCGTGCGCGGAGTCGAGCACGCACGTGCGCGGGCTCCCCGACCGGTCCAATGCGGTTTCGCCGCACGGCGGGGGCGTCACCGCGCCAGCTCCAGCCGGTGCAGGCCGCCCAGGACCGCGTGGAGAACGTCGAGCGGAGCGGGCGCCACCGGGTGTGAGGGGAGGGGCGGAAGGTTCGGGCGGAACGGGCGGGGACGGAGGCCTGTGTAGGCGCGCACGCGCCGGGCCCTGCGGGGGCGGCGGTGGCGCATGGCCTCCGTCGCCAGGTACTTGGCGGCGACCAGCGCCGACGGGTTCAGGTAGCGCACGAGGCGCCTCCTCGGATGCAGATGCCGCTGGATGAGGGCGGCTGCCGATGAATGCGTGGGACCATCATGCGATACGCAGAATGTTTTTCGCAAGATGTGATTCACAGTTGGGTGATATGTCTGGATCCCTAGGGCTGGCCTATGATCAGGCTGGCCAGGAGGTGACGCACGGTGTCCGACAGCAGATACAGCCCCAGCGCGCGACGAAGGCGGCTCTCCGCCCTTCTTCGACGCATGCGCGAAGAGCGATCGCTGAAGATCGAGAGCGTCAACAAGCAGCTGGGATGGGCGTCGGGGAAGCTCTCGCGCATGGAGCGGAACGAGTGGAAGCTCCCCTCCGTACGGGACATGAAGGACCTCAGTGAGGTCTACGAACTGTCCGAGGAGATGCGGGAGGCGCTCATGTCCCTCGCCCGTGAGTCGCGTGTCCGCGGCTGGTGGATTGACTACAAAGACGTGCTCCGGGGCGGCTTGGCGGACTTCGAATCCGGCACCAGCATGATCCGAACCTTCGAGGCCCTGCTCATCCCCGGCCTGCTGCAGACTCCTGAGTACGCGGCTGCGATGCTTCGCGGCGGCCGAGTCCTTGGTGATGAGGACATCGCCAGAAAAGTCGCTGGACGCGTCAAGCGCCAGGACATCCTGGCTCTGGACTCCCCACCACGTGTATGGGCGGTGCTGGATGAGGCTGCGCTTCGCAAGCGCGTCGGCAGTGACGACGTGATGTCCGCCCAGGTGCGTCACCTGGTGCAGATGGCGGAACGGCCCAACATCGACATCCAGGTGATCCGAGACACGGCCGGTTCTCACGCCGCAATGGACGGCAGCTTCATGCTGCTCGACTTCCCCGACCCAGCAGATCTGCCCTTGGTCTATATCGAGACCGCTACCGAGGACCTGTATCTGGAGCAGCCTGAGGCCATCCAGCACTACGTCGGCATCTTCGGCCACATCTGTAGCGCGGCCGAGTCACCGGATGCCTCGGTCCAGTTCTTGGAATCACTCCTCTAGCAAGGACGCACCCATGCATTCACCCACCCCCCCGAACTTCCGCAAGTCGTCCTACAGCGGATCTGGCGACAACTGCGTCGAGGTCGCCGACCTACCGCAGGGTGCGGCCATGCGCGACACCCAGAACCGCCAACTGGGCCACATCACTTTCGCCAGCGCCCACGAGTGGCAAGCGCTTCTCGCTGTGACGCGCCATGTCCAGGCGTAGACGCACAAGAAGAAGGCCCCGACCGTAACGGTCGAGGCCTTCTTCGCATTCATCCAGGGACAACCTGACTCCGGAGCCAAGGCGTGGGATCGCCCAGTACGGCACGGACTCCGCTAGACGCCTGGGACCTCCTGCACCCACGACGGCCCGTCCGGGTCCCCCAGCCACACCCGATGCTCCCCGTCTCCCTCCACCGTCAACCCGTATCCGGTGATCGCGGGGCTCCCCCGCTCGGACCACCACGCGTGAGCGGTCTCGATCTCGTCCCACAACCGGCGCTGTCCGGCCTGCTCCACGCGCCCGTTCGCGTGCAGCCGCGCCCACGCCGGGCGGTCGAGCGAGGACAGCCACACCCGGTGATCGCCGTCGGTCCCGTTCGGCCAGTCCACCCCCCACCGCCACGCGGGCACCATCATGGCCAGCTGGGGGCCGCAGCGCTCGTCCAGCACCACCCGACGGGGATCGTCGGCCACCTCCCGAACGTCCTCGGGCTCGCTCCGTGGGTCGTGACCCGCGCCGCCTCCCCACCGCTGTGAGCGCATGAGCATGAACGACGTCCCTCCCGCGAACAGGCCCTCGGCCCACCCCCGGCCCACCTCCAGCCTGGCCATGAGCCCGCCGGGCAGTGCGGCGTTCGGAGTCCACGGCGTGACCACGACCCCGCCCCGGCGGTTCTGCGACAACCATGCCGCGGGAACCCGTGTCACAGCGCAGGTCGCGATGACGGCGTCGAACGGGGCATCCTCCGGGCAACCGTCCGCGCCATCGCCGGACACCACCCGGACGGTGTATCCGGCGTCACTGAGGACTCCTCGGGCACGATCCGCCAGTGCCCCGTCGACCTCCACCGTCGTCACGCGCCCGGCCGAACCGACCAGTTCTCCCAGCAGAGCAGCGTTGTACCCCGTCCCGGTGCCGACCTCCAAAACCCGCATGCCCGGTCCGATCCCAGCAGCCTCGATCATCCGTGCCATCACCGAGGGCATGGACGAGGAGGAGGACGGAACCCCCGGGCCGCCAGGCGCTCCGTCGTCGGTCTGGGTGACGACCGGTTCGTCCCTGTGGACGAGTTCCGCCCACGCGTCCGGGTCGTCAGCCCGGTTCACCCACTCCTGGGACATCAGGGGGCGGATACGTTCCGGAAGAAACCGGTGCCGGGGGACGGTGCTGAACGCCTCGGCCACTCGTCCGGTGGCGTCCATCGCCGCGACCATGCGTGCGCGCAACTCCTCCGAGGTCGGAGGGCCGCCATCGTTCTGCGGAGTCACAGTCCTTCTCTCAATTGCAGAGGGGGCAGGGAACCATCTGCTTGTCGGTCCAGGGGCCCTGCCCGTCGCCGCTCTCTATGACCGTGCCGGTGCCGTTGCACCGTGGGCAGTGCGGATCGACCATGCGTGGGCCGGGAAGTGGGGCGAAGTCGATCGGGGGAGAGGGTGGCGCGAGCATGTGTTGGCTCCTTCGTCTTCGGGCGGTGACTCGCCGCCCGCAGTGCCAACGCTAGGTCGACCCCAGGAACCGGACCAACGAACTTGCGCAAACTTGCGCGTTCACTCCGGCGCCCCCATCGCTGAGACGATCGTCGCTCTGGCCCTCGCACCGAACACGGAGATACCTGCCAACTCCTCGAAAGCCCTCGCGTAAAGCCCCAACTCCCCAGGCGCGGTCACCGTGATCTGCGCGGACAGGGTCTCGACATGGGCGCGATCCGTGTCAAAGAGCGTGAACGTCTCCACCGGCCACACCGGCCGTTCCTCAGTTACGAACGGCACCACGCCGACAGCCACTGAGGGAAGCGACATCACCCCGAGGAGGTGCTCCAGCTGGCCGCGCATCGTCTCGCGGTCTCCGATCCGGTAGCGCAACACGGACTCCTCCATCAGCACACAGAATCGGTGATCCCCTTCGTGAAGCACCCGATTGCGGGCTGTCCGTGCCTCCACGGCTGCCTCCACATCGTTCGGCACACGACGGAAGGAGGCGATGGCTGAGAGCAGGGACCCGGCGTAGGCAGGGGTCTGGAAGAGACCTGGCATCACGGTCGAGGAGTACACCCTCATGTGTCGGGTCCGCTCGTAGAGCGGGGCGCGTGCAGCCTGAGCCCTTCGGAGACCGCCGTGGTGCTGTCTCTGCCACTCGACGTACATCGCGTCCACGTCCCGCGAAACCGCCACAAGGTCGTCCGCGAGCTCGGAGACACCGCAGATCCGGCACCAGATGCGCACGTCGGTATCGGACACCAGACGTTCACCCGATTCGATCCGGCTGGTCTTCGACTCGTGCCATCCCGCTGCCACGGACAACGCGCGGGCAGTCAGCTCGGCGTCCTTCCGCAGTTCGCGCAACCGCGTAGCCAGTTCCTTCCTGGCCCGCCGAACACTCGATGAGGGTGAATCGGTCATGAGCTCAGTCTGTTACACGCCCCCGCGGGCGTCAGAAGGGCTGGTACTTCTCGTGGTCCAACGCACGCTCCCACACAGCCTCGAAGGCGGAGACGCACATCCGAACCGTGTCCGGGTCCTTCACCAGTTCATCCTCGACGATCTCACCATCGCCGCTGAAGTGGTGGAACCGGATGATCTTCTCGTCGAACACCCAGAAGTCGTTGCCGGGCAGGCACAGATCCGAGGCCGCTCTACGCGGGAGCCAACGCACCTTTTCGCCCGCCGCAATGTTCACCCCGTTGGTGATCTCGTGCTCGAACCGGATGTAGTCCGTGACCGGCTCGGACACGATCCTCGCCCGTCGGAAGCTCACACCCCGGGCGACGTGGTCGCGTACCAGGCCGACCCACGCCGGATTGGCAGGCCTCTCGATCGAGTGTCCGGCCTTCCATCGCAGAAACCTCTGGTCAGTGGGCGTGTAGGAGTCGCGCATCTCCAGATGGATCGCACTGTGTGTAGTGCCGGCGATGAGTTCACGAAAAGGGGGAATCGGTGTCACCGGCGATCACCTCCCGGATCCGTCCTGCCTCGTGGAAGCCGATCCTGATCACCAGCTCGTTGTCAGCCGTGGGGGAATGCTCCCTGACCTGGCTCAGGTCGTCGGGGTCCACGACCGTCAGTCCCCGGAAAACCAGATCCCCCGTGGACCCGTGGACGAACCCGACCTCGGTTCCTACCTTCGGATGTTCCTTGCCGCTGTGTCGCCCATCCGCGTCCACCCACCGGAGAACAGCGTGGTTCAACCGCGCGGGAAGCAGGACCAGTGACTCCGTCGCTTTCAGGGGTTCATGTTCCCGGGCGGCCAGGATCGTCTCCGGATCAGTGACGGTCCACCCCTGGAGGATCAGATCCCCACTGCCTTCATCAGTGAAAACCGCCGGACAGTGGTCACCGTCGGTACCAGGGTCTATTGCCACGAGGCGCAACCTCATGCTGACTCTCCCAGCTGTTCGGGGGCAAGGGATCCCCTCCCATCCTGCGACCGGCGATATGGACGGTCAAGGCCCAGGTGGCCTGGGGAACCGGGCGTTGAGGTCAGCGTGGCCGAAGGCGTTCCAGGGCTGGTCGCTGAGGGCGTCACGGCCCGGAGCGCGAAGGACCGGGGATCCCGACAACAGGGCCCGACCGGTCCCGGACCGGTCAGCAGGAACCCCGGTCCTCCCAGACGCCCCACTCCTCGCCCATGGTCGGCGGGACACCCTGGATCCACCAGCGCGCCTCGTACACACGCCCCCGGTAGCTGACCTGGTCACCGGTGTCGTAGACGGTGCCGTCGTTCCAGGACCCGACCGCGCAGGAGTCGCCGCCGGAGCCGCCCCAGCCTCCGCCGCCTCCGCCGCCGTCACCGCGACCACCATCGCCGCGACCGCCGTCGCCCCTGCCGCCGTCGCCGTCACCGCGGTCGTCCTCGGAGGGGGTGGAAGCCTCCTCCGACTCCTCCGCCTCGTCCTCGTCCTCTTCGTCCTCCGGCTCCGGGCCGAGGGACACCGTGAGGGTGACGGCGCCCTCCTCGGGGAGGATCGTGCCCGGCTCGGGCGTCTGACCGCCGACCTCGCCCTCGGGCACCGTCTCGTGGTGCGCCTCGACGACCTCACCCGTCAGGCCCAGCCCGGTGAGGGCGGCAGCCGCCTCCTCCTGCCCCATGCCGAGCAGCGTCGGGACGATGACCCCCTCGCTGACGTGGACGGTGACCGCCTCGTCCCTGTCAGCCTCCTCCCCCGTCGCGGGGACGGTCGACAGGACCGTTCCGGGCGCCTCCTCGGGGGAGTGCTCCTGGACCACCTCGATGTGGGTGAAGCCGGTCTCGCGCAGCGCGTCGCGCGCCTCGTTCTCGGTACCGCCCACCACGTCGGGGATCTCGGCGAACTGCGGCCCCGCGGAGACCCACAGCATGACCTCGTCGCCGCGCTCCACGTCGGAACCCGCCTCCGGGGTGGTGTCGGCGACGGACCCGACGACCTCGGTCTCGCTGTAGGTCTCGTCGAACGCGACGACCAGTTCCAGGTCGAGCGCCGCCAACTGCGCCTCGGCCGCCTCCGGATCGCTGCCCAGGACGTCGGGGAGCGCGGCTCCCCCCTCGGGGGCGAGTGCCCACCCGGCCGCGGACAGGGCGAGCACCAACACACCCGCCGCGGCGAGCACCGGGGCGCGGCGCCACATCGGAACGGGACCGGTCCGGTCGTCCTCGGGCCCGTACCGGTCCCCCGGCCCCTCGGCCGGGAGGTCGGTGACGACGGGGATCGGACGGGTGTCGCCGGCACGGTCGACGTCGGTCCTGGGGAGGGACCGCTTCACCTGCTCGACGAGGGTGAGGTACTGGCCCGCGTCACGCGGGCGGTAGCGCGGGTTCGGGTCGGTCGCGTTGGCGACCAGCATGTCCAGGTCCGGCGGGAGGTCGGGGAGCACGGCCGAGGGCCGGAGCGGCCGGGTGTCGTCCACCTCGGAGAAGTCGCCGGTCATCAGCGTGTGGAGGAGCACCCCGACGGCGCGCACGTCGGTGCGGGTCTCGGGCCCGGCGTCCTCGGCGGCGTCGAACAGCAGCGGGAACCCGGTGACGCGCACCAGCCCGCCGTCGTCCATCACGACCTTGCCGGCGTCCAGGTCGCCGTGGACGATCCCCGCCCGGTGGGCGGCGTCGAGAGCGGTCAGCACCCCGACGACGATCGAGAGTGCCGTGTGCGGCGGGTACCGCAACTCCTCGCCGTCCCCCAGGGCGTCGGCGAGGGTCTCCCCGGGCAGGTACTCGGCGACCGCGTACACGTGCGCGTCGTCGCGACCGTGGCCGAGGACCCGCGCCAGGCCGGGGTGGGAGACGGTCTCCAGCGTCTGCGCCCGCCCCAGGAAGGCGTGCACCGCCCCGTGGTCCCCCGTCAGCCACGGGTGGAGCACGGTGACCGCGACGGTCAGCTCGTCGCGGAGGTCGTGAGCTGCGAACACGGTCCCGGAGGCACCACTGCGGACACGGGAGCCCAGGACGTAGCGTCCGTGCAGAGTGTGGCCGGAGAGGGGATCGGGAGTGGGGGTCTCCATGAGACGGATTCTACGGCTATGAACCATGACCTTTCGTCCTCGATCAGGCCGAATGCGGACAGGTATCTGTCGATAGGGTCGAGTCGCAGCACCCCCGGTACCGAAACGTTGCGAGGAACCTGTGAACCTGCCTCTTCCCGGAAGCACGGACGATCGCGCCGTCGGCGTCCTCCTCGGTTCCGCCTGCGGAGACGCCCTGGGCGTCCCGTACGAGTTCGGGCCGGTCCTGGCCGCGGACCACGTGCCCCGAATGGTGGGCGGCGGGCTCGGACCGTACGAGCCGGGCGAGTACTCCGACGACACCCAGATGGCGGTGTGCATCGCCCTGACCCTGCGCGACCACGCCGACCCGCTGTCGGCGGAGGCGCTGTGCCGGACCGCCGACGCGTTCCTGGACTGGGCGGACAACGGGGCCTCCGACATCGGCAACCAGACCCGCGCGGTGATGCGGGAGTCCGGCCACGCCTTCCGGACCCCTGAGGTCGCCGAGGTGATGGAGCGGGTCTCCGCCCAGCGCTTCGACGACGGCGTCCCCAGCGCGGGGAACGGGTCCCTGATGCGCACCGGACCGCTCGCCCTGGCCTACCTGGACGACCCCGAGGGCCTGGCGGTCGCCGCCGACCGGTACAGCAGGCTCACCCACGCGGACCCGCTGGCCTCCGAGGCGTGCGTGCTGTGGTGCGAGGGTGTGCGGCACGCGGTGGTCCACGGCGACACCGCCGGGGTCCGCGGGGGCCTGCGGCTGCTGCCGGAGGACCGGCGCGGCCAGTGGGAGTCATGGCTGGACGAGGCCGAGGCGCGCCCGCCGCACTTCTTCCACAACAACGGGTTCGTGGTGAGCGCGCTCCAGGCGGCCTGGTCGGCGGTGGTCCGCGAGCCCGACGGTTTCGTGCCCGCTGTGCAGGCCGCGGTCCGTGCGGGCAACGACACCGACACCGTGGCCGCGATCGCCGGGGCGCTGCTCGGCGCCCGCTGGGGAGCCGGGGCGATCCCGGGGGAGTACCTGGAGGCGGTGCACGGCTGGCCCGGCTACCGGGCCGAAGGGCTCGCGGAGCTGGCTCTGCTGGCCGTCTCCGGTCCGGACGGCCGGCGGAGCCGTCACCGCGCCGCCGGGGACGACGGTCCCGACCGGCTCGGCCCGCCCCTGACGGGTCGCTAACCTGGCCCTTGTCCGCCAACCGACGACCTGAGGTGTGTCATGTCCGCTGAACTGCACTGGGTGCGCGCCGACGAGCGCCCGGACCTTCTGGCCGCTCCCGTTCTGGAGGCCGTCCGGGGGTTCGGCGAGGCCCGCGTGGCCGAGATCGACCCGGGCCTCGCGGACACCGCGGAGTTCTGCGAGGCGTACGGGATGTCCCTGGACACCAGCGCGAACTGCGTCGTGGTCGCCGCCAAGCGCGGCGGCGAGCTGTCCTACGCGGCGTGCATGGTGCCCGCCGACCGGCGTGCCGACGTCAACGGGATCGTGCGCCGCCACCTGGGCGCCCGCAAGACGTCGTTCGCCCCCATGGACGAGGCGACCGGGCTGACCGGCATGGAGTACGGGGGTATCACGCCGCTGGGGCTGCCGGAGGGGTGGCCGGTCCTGGTGGACGAGGCGGTCGCCGCCGCGGCCGAGGTGGTCGTCGGCAGCGGCCTGCGGCGTTCCAAGGTCCTGGTGCCGGGCAAGCTGCTCGCCGGGCTCCGGGGCGCCGAGGTGCTCGCGCTCACCCGGTAGCGCCGTCGCCGCATGTCGACACGGCGACACAGCGACACAACGACACGGAGATCCGGCGACACGGCGACACAACCGCTCGGCGACCTGGCGACTCGGCGATCTGTCGGCCCGGCGCCGTGGCCGCCTGTCGGTGAGCCCCCCGGAGCCCCGCCCGGAAAATGTCGACAAAGCGACGAGTTGTTTCGGCAGGCCGTGTCCGGTTTCGGGACGGGCCGGAGCTGGTTCGGGTCCGGGCCCGCACCGGTTTCCGGACCGCCCCGACCACGTTCGGGACGGTCACCCACGTGCCCGGATGCGGGGCCGCGGACGCGTCCGCGGCCCCGCCGTTCTCCGGATCAGGGGGTGTCCCCGATCTCGGCGACCCACGCGGACTCCGCCAGGACCGTGTAGTTGTTGACCCGGGGGAGCTCCGTGTCGGGCTCGGACGGAGACTCCACGGTGAGGGTCTCGTGGTAGAGCGGCTGCCCCGTCCCGGCGTCGAACATGATCCGCCGCTCCAGCAGCAGCCCGTCCCCCGTGTCCTCCTCGGCCACGAACAGCAGGCCCTCCCGGCCCTCGCGGTCGCGCGCGGTCCCGGCGAACATCACGTCCTCCTCCTCTGCGAGGACGCGGAGTACCGCGGCCTGCACTCCGGGCTCCACGGGCGCCTCCCCGTACAGCTGCTGGAGGACGTAGAGGATCTTCGTTCCGTCCTCGGCGTCGGGGAGGTCGACGGCCCCCTCCCCGATCAGCTGGTCGGCCAGGACGCCGGGGTCCTCGGACAGGGAGCCGGGCTCCAGGGAGAAGAACATGCCGTCGCCCCCCTCGCCTCCGCCCCACTCCCACTCGGTGGGCCCGTCCTCGAACAGGCGCCGGACGGGGTTCGGGTCGCCGCCCAGGTGGTCGGGGACGCTCGGGGTCTCGATCTGCAGGCCGGACTCGTGCGGGGTCCGCCACACCTCGTCCCGCACGGGGAGGACGCCCCAGCCGGCCTCGTCCGTGTCCAGGTCCTGCGAGTAGGTGAGGGTCCACTGGGAGGTGCGCACGTAGGCGACGTCCCCGGCCCTCGGGTGCGCGGGCTGCCCCTCCGCGGTCTCGGCCAGGGCGAGGAGCGGTTCGCGCCCCTGCTCCAGGTCCACCGACGCGACCTCCAGCGGTGCGGGCGGCGGCCCGGCGTAGGCGGGCCGGGGGGAGGGGAACGCGAACGGACCCACCACGGCCAGGGCCGCGAGCGCCGCGGCGGCGCCCAGCGCGATCCGGAACACGGGGCGCCGGGGAGCCAGGTGGGACACGCGCCACCGGCGGTGGCCCGAGGCGATCACCTCGACGCGGGAGAGTTCCCGGTTCGCGGGGTCGGCATGGATCGAGGCGGCGGGGTCGTGCGCGGCGAGCAGCGCGCGGACGGCGTCGGTGTCGGTGCGGCTCATGCTTCCTCCACGGGGACTCTCACGGGTGCGGGACCTTGCGCCCTGACGGGCGGGGACGGGTCGAGGAACCCCTCGATCCGACGCCGGGCCCGGAACAGGCGGACCCGCGCGGTGGCCGTGGTGCAGCCCAGGACCCTGGCCGCCTCGGCCAGCTCCAGGCCCTCCCAGGCGAGGAGCATCACCAGCTCGCGATCCTTGCCGCTCAGCCGCCCCAGGGCGCGCAGTGCCTCGTCGCGCTCCTCGACCCGGCGGGTGGTGTCGGGCTCCGCCGGTACCCGTGCGGCCCCCTCCTCGAAGGAGCTGAGCACCTCGGCACGCAGGCCTCCGCGACGCGATCGGGCGCGGACGACGTTGCGGGCCACCCCGTACAACCAGGGAAGCGGATGGTCCTTGGGCAGGCGGTCGAACCTGCGCCAGGCGACACTGAAGGTCTCGGCTGCGACGTCGTCGGCGTGGTCGGGGCCGAGCCGGCGTGCGGCGTAGCGGTAGACGTCGTCGTAGTGCCGCTCGAAGAACCGGGTGAACTGCCCCTTGGCGGGGTCCCCGTCATCCCTGTCTCTGCTCATCGGATCCCTTCCGTGCGGTGTCACCCTCCTTCTGTCCGGCAGTGGCCGTTTGTTACAGGATCGGGGGCAGAGAACGCACTGTGCCGCGACGCTGGAAATGTCGACAAAGCGACGAGTCGTTTCGGCAGCCTGTGTCCGGGTTCGGGACCGGGCCGGAGCTGGTTCGGGCCCGGAACACCCCCGGGTTCGGGACGGTCCGAGACGGGGTCGGGTGTGGTCCGCGGGGGACCGGGACGCAGGAAACTCCCGACCGCGAGGGGGTCCGACCTGCTGCGGAGCCGTGCGAAATCCCTGGTGAGGGCGGGCATGCCCACGCGATCCCTATTTACTGAACGATCGGTCTGTAATACTGTTCCGGAAGACCCACCGCCCGAGGAGAGGACCGTCAGGTGTCCGAAGTACTGGAGAGCTACGCGCAGGGATCGTGGTTCGCCCCCGCGGACGAGGGCGCACCCCTGGCCGACGCGAACACCGGCGAGACCGTCGCCCGCATCTCGGCGGCAGGCCTCGACGTCGCCGGGATGATCGACCACGCCCGCCGCGTCGGCGGCCCCGCACTGCGGCGGCTGACCTTCCACCAGCGCGCGAACATCCTCAAGGACGTGGCCAAGCACCTCACCGGGTACAAGGACGAGTTCTACGCGCTCTCGCACCGGACCGGCGCCAACGAACGCGACACCATGGTCGACGTCGACGGCGGCTTCGGCACCCTCTTCAGCTTCTCCAGCAAGGGCCGGCGCGAGCTGCCCAACGCGACGGTCATCCTGGACGGCCCCCTGGAACAGCTCGGACGGCAGGGCACGTTCGTCGGCCAGCACGTGTACACCTCCCGGCCGGGCGTGGCCGTGCAGATCAACGCCTTCAACTTCCCCGTGTGGGGCATGCTGGAGAAGTTCGCCCCCGCCTTCCTCGCGGGACTGCCGAGCATCGTCAAACCCGCCAGCCAGACCGCCTACCTCACCGCCGCCGTCGTGCGCCGCATGGTCGAGTCCGGGCTCCTCCCGGAGGGCTCCCTCCAGTTCCTCGCGGGCAGCGCGCGCGGCGTGCTCGACCACCTGGGCGCCCAGGACATCGTCGGCTTCACCGGCTCCGCCGCGACCGGCGCGACCCTGCGCAGCCACCCGAACGTCGTCGCCGGCGGCGTGCAGCTCAACGTCGAGGCGGACTCGCTCAACTGCTCGATCCTCGGCCCGGACGTGACCGTCGAGGACCCCGAGTTCGACCTGTACGTCAAGCAGGTCGTCACCGAGATGACCGTCAAGGCCGGGCAGAAGTGCACGGCCATCCGCCGGGTGATCGTGCCCGAGGCGATGGCGGACGCCGTCACCGGCGCCCTGGTCGACCGCCTGTCCAAGGTGGTCGTGGGCGCCGCCGACGACCCCGCGGCGCGCATGGGCCCGCTGGCCTCGGTCGAACAGCGCGAGGAGGTCCGCAAGGCGGTCGAGGCGCTGCGCTCCTCCAGCGAGATCGTCTTCGGCGACCCCGACTCCGTCGAGACCACCGGCGCCGACGCCGCGTCCGGGGCGTTCATGTCACCGGTCCTGCTGCGCGCCGAGCAGGGCGCCCAGGAGCCGCACGACGTGGAGGCGTTCGGCCCGGTCAGCACCGTGATCACCTACTCCGGCGTCGCCGACGCCGTGGAGTTGGCGGCACGCGGCCGGGGCAGCCTGGTGGGCTCCCTGGTCACCAACGACCCGGACGTGGCACGCGAGGTCGTCCTCGGCCTGGCTCCGTGGCACGGCCGGATCCTGGTGCTCAACCGGGACGACGCCAAGGAGTCCACGGGCCACGGGTCGCCGCTGCCCGTGCTGGTGCACGGCGGTCCCGGGCGCGCGGGCGGAGGCGAGGAGATGGGCGGCGTGCGCGGCGTCAAGCACCACATGCAGCGCACCGCGATCCAGGCCCCGCCGGACATGGTCACCGCGATCACCGGCCACTGGACCACCGGGTCCCGGCGGTCGGTCGGGGACGTGCACCCGTTCCGCAAGGACCTGACGCAGCTGCGGATCGGCGACACGATCGCGTCGGCGGAGCGCACCGTCACCCGCGCCGACATCGACCACTTCGCCGAGTTCACCGGTGACACGTTCTACGCCCACACCGACGAGGAGGCCGCGGCGGCCAACCCGCTGTTCGGCGGGATCGTGGCGCACGGCTACCTGGTGGTGTCGCTCGCGGCGGGCCTGTTCGTCGACCCGGCGCCCGGCCCCGTGCTCGCCAACTTCGGCGTGGACAACCTGCGCTTCCTCACCCCGGTGAAGGAGGACGCCACCATCCGGGTGACGCTGACCGCCAAGCAGATCACCCCGCGCACGAACGCCGAGTACGGCGAGGTCCGCTGGGACGCCGTGGTCACGAACCAGGACGACGAGCCCGTCGCCACGTACGACGTGCTCACCCTGGTCGACAAGGGCGAGGCGTAGGAGGCGGCTGCGGGCGGGCCGACACGTCGTCATCTCTCCTCGGCGACGTGTCGGCGAGTCGACATGGCGGCATGGCGGCATGGCGACACGACGACACGACGACATGACTGCGTGAGCTCACGAGGGCGCCCCCGGCGGTGACGCGGCCGGGGGCGGCCGGGCCGGACGCTCCGGGCAGCCAGGGATTCGTAGGTCCTGACCCCGGTTCCGTGAGGACTTGTCGACATGACGCCGACGGGAGGGTCCGGGCCCGGACGCCGGACGGTTCCGTACCGGGTGCCGCGGCCGGCGCGTCAGCGCTTGAGCTCGCGGAAGCCCGGGACGCCCGCCAGCAGGAGGGTGGCCTGCCACAGGCGGACGGCGTCGGCCTGCGAGGGGACCTCGGCGACGACCGGTCCGAACACGGCGGGAAGGGCGCCGTCGGGCGTGGTGACGGCGAGGACCGGTGTTCCGATCTCCGCGTCGACACGGCCGACCCCGTCCTGGTGGGACTCGCGCAGGGCAGCGTCGTAGCCGGTTCCCCACCCGGCGTCGGCGAGGTCTGCCGGTAGCCCGCAGCGGCGCAGGGCGTCGGCGATGTCGCCGATCCACTCCCGGTGCGTACCGTCGGGATCGGTCCAGAGCGCGTCGTGGAAGGCGCCGAGCGCGTCGTTCCCGTGGTCGCTCCGCACGGCGGTGGCGACCCGTGCGGGTATCCGGAGGTAGCCCTCGGTGTCGCCCTCGGGGTCCTCGTCGCGGTGCTCGTTGAGCAGGAACAGGCTCATCACGTGCCATCGGACGTCGAGGGGCACGTGCCCGGTGAGCGACGTGATCCACCGCGCGGTGTTGCGGGTCAGGGGGCAGGAGGGGTCGAGCCAGAAGTCGACGGTCCACCGGTCGTCCGCCATGTCCGCCTCCCACGCGATCGACGGCGCCGTGCGCCGCCGGTCGTTCCGTTCCGGGTGTCGAGCGCTCCGCCGCGCTTCCGGCCCCGAGGGTAGCAAGGGAGTCGGGCGAGGACCTGTGTGTCCGCCGACCGAGGCGTGTGGTCCCCGCACGGCGAGGACCGGGGCCAGTAACGCGAGGACGCTCCAGGGCAGCGCCGCGGTGCCGACCACCGCGAGGAGGACCCCGCCGCCCGCCATGGCCGCGTCCCACAGGGGGACGAGCACGGCCTGGGCTGTGTCGGCCGCGTCACCGCCCGCGTCGGCCGCCGCGGTCTGGAACAGTGTCGGCACCCCGCCCCAGCCCAGGCCCCACAGCGCCGCCGCCGTGTACACCGCGACAGGCGCGGAGGCGAGCAGCGCGAGCAGGGACGCAGCCGCCGCGACCAGCAGGACGCCTACGACCCCGGAGCCCCGGCGGTGAGCGGGAGCGCGACGGCCTGACCCCGGGGCACGGCGACACCCGCCCCTCACCGTCCGCCCCGCGGACCCGGTCCGTGCCGACGGGAGGCTCCACCCCCTTCCGGCAGCCCTGCCCCTACCGCCCCCCCACATGCCAAACCCGGAGTAGCCGATACATCACCCGTGGTAGCTTCGCTGGTTGTCGGTGCCGTACCCCGCCCCCGGGGAGGTGACGGCGCAGTGTCCCGCACGGCAGGCCGGAGGAACAGGGTGACCAGGTCCGCGTCCGCCACCCCCGGGGCACCGGTGCGCCTGCTCCTGAGCGTCCTCGGATTCGTGGAGCGCGTGGGGAACAAGCTCCCCCACCCGTTCTGGCTGTTCACGTTCATGGCCGGGATCGTGATCCTGCTCAGCGCCCTGTTGAGCGCCCTGGACGTGTCGGCCGTCTCCCCGGTCGACGGTGAGACGGTCCGTGTCCGGAGCCTGCTCTCCTCCGGCGGCGCCCAGGTGGTGTTCGGCGACGCCGTCGCCAACTTCGCCGCCTTTCCGCCGCTGGCGGTCATCCTCGTCGTCATGCTCGGGGTGTCGGTCGCCGAGTCGGCCGGTCTGCTCAGCGCGATGCTGCGCGGCAGCGTCACCCGGGTCCCGGACCGGTGGCTGACCTTCGCCCTCGCCCTGACCGGCGTCACCGGGAGCGTCGCGTCCGACGCCGCCTTCGTGGTGCTCATCCCCCTGGGCGGGCTGATCTTCGCCGCCGCCGGGCGGAGCCCCGTCCTCGGCATCGTCGTGGCCTTCGGCTCCGTCGCCTCCGGGTACAACGCGTCCCTGCTGATCACACCCACCGACGCGCTGCTGGCCGCCCTGACCACCGAGGCCGCGGGGCTGGTGGACCCCGGGTACGTCGTCACCGCCCTGGACAACTACTACTTCTCCGCCGCCTCGGCGGTGGTGCTGGCGGGCCTGATCACCCTCGTGACCGAGTTCGTCCTGGCCAGGAGCATCGGCGGGGCCGACGGGGACGGGGCGGAGGCGCGGGAGGAACTGGGCTCCCTGGTCCTGACCGCCACCGAGCGGCGGGGCCTGCGCAACACGGGCCTGGCCCTGGTGGCGGCCGTCGCACTCCTCGCCGCCGTGCTCGTGCCCCCCGCGTCGCCGCTGCGGGGCCCGACCGGGGGAGTGCTCGACTCACCGCTCGTCACCGGGGTCGCCTACGTGCTCGGGATCCTCTTCCTGGTGCTGGGCGCGGTCTACGGCCGCACCGTGGGAACCCTGACCCGCGCGCGGGACATCCCCGAGGCCATGGCGAAGGGCGTGCGCGACATGGCGCCCGTGGTCGTCCTGTTCTTCGCGGCCTCGCAGTTCCTCGCCTACTTCGGCTGGACCGGGATCGGGGAGGTCGCCGCGATCCGCGGCGCGGAGGTGCTGGACTCGGCGGGCGTCCACCCCGTCCTGCTCTTCCTCGGGATGATCGCGTTCTCCACGGTGCTCAACCTGCTCATCACCAGCGGGTCGGCGCAGTGGACGCTCATCGCCCCGGTCTTCGTCCCCATGTTCATGTTCCTCGACGTCCCTCCCGAGACGACGCAGGCGGTGTACCGGATCTCCGACTCCGCCAGCAACGTCGTCAGCCCCATGAGCCCCTACTTCGTCATGGTGCTGGGCCTCCTCCAGCGCTATCGCCGGGATGCGGGGATCGGCACGCTGATCGCGCTCACCCTGCCGGTCTGCCTCACCGTCCTGGCGGGGTGGACCCTGCTCTTCCTCGGATGGTGGGCGCTCGACCTCCCGCTCGGCCCCGGCGTCCCCGTCCGGTGACCCCCGCGGCGCGGGGGAGCGCGTCGGCTCCACCGCCCCCTCGGGGGAGGTCGCCGCTGACGCGGGCGGGCCCGCCGCGCGACCGCCGGAGCGGCGGTGCGGCGGGCCCGTCAACGACCTAGAGGCGGGCGATGGCCCCGGCCGGGTTCTCCATCGCGTCGGCGACAACGCGCATGAACCCCGCCGCCGTCCCCCCGTCGCACGCGCGGTGGTCGAAGGCGAACGACAGCTGCGTGACCTTGCGGACGGTCAGCTCCCCGTCCACGACCCACGGGCGGTCGATGATCCGGCCGATGCCGAGGATCGCGACCTGCGGGTGGTTGATGATGGCGGCACTGCCGTCCACCCGCAGCGACCCGTAGTTGTTGAGGGTGAAGGTCCCCCCGGTCATCTCGGCCGGGGTCGCCCTCCCCTCGCGGGCGGCGGCGGTGACGCGGCGGATCTCCCCGTCCAGTTCCAGCGTGGTGAAACGGTGCGCGCCCAGGACGGCCGGGGCGACCAGGCCCCGGTCGGTCTGCACGGCCAGGCCCAGGTTGACCCCGTCGTACTGGACCAGTTCGTCGCGCTCGGCGTCGACCAGCCCGTTGAGTTCGGGGTGGGCGCGCAGACCGGCCAGCACGAACCGCGCCACGTAGGACAGCAGGCCCGGACCGTCGGGATCGGACCGACGCAGGTCCACCAGCCCGGTCGCGTCCACGTCCACCCACACGGTGGCCTCGGGGATCTCGCGCCGGCTGCGCGAGAGCGAGGCTGCGACGCTCCTGCGGAACCCGCTCATGGCCGCGCGCCGGGACTCGGCCAGCCCCGTGCGCGGGTCCACTGCGCCGACCGGAACGGGCGCGGTCACCGGCGCCCCCTCCGGGGCGATCGGGGTGACCGGGGCGAGGGCGGGGGCCCGCGCGGCCTCGACCGCCGCGGCCACGTCGCGGCGGGTGATGAGTCCGCCGGGGCCGCTGCCCGCGACCTCGGAGATCCGCAGCCCGGCCTCGCGTGCCATCTGGCGGACCAGCGGCGACGTCACCAGCGGAGGCCGCCCCGCCCCGACGGGCGCCGGATCGGGCGCAGCGACGGGGGCGGCGGGCGCCTCCGGTCCAGGAGCGCTGTCCGCCCGGGGCGCGGCCGGCCGGGCCGGAGACGCGGCCGGGCTCCGGCGCGGCCGGCGGCGCCTCCCCGTGGGTTCGCCGTCGTCCGGGGTGCCGTAGCCGATGAGGACGTTGCCGGATCCGGCACGCTCCTCCTCGCGGTACCGCTCGCCCGCCGCCGACTCCGCCGAGGACGGTTCCCGCTGCGCCGACGCGGCCGAAGCTCCGGCGGGGACGTCGGCGGCGACGCTGATCAGCGGTTTGCCGACCTCCATCACCTCGCCCTCCCCGCCGTGCAGCACGCTGACGGTGCCCGCGAACGGGGTGGGTACCTCCACGATCGACTTGGCGGTCTCCACCTCCGCGATCGGCTGGTCGACGGCCACGGTGTCGCCGACGGCGACGAGCCAGCGCACCATCTCGGCCTCGGTCAGTCCCTCACCCAGGTCGGGGAGGTCGAAGGTCTGCGTCGTCACTGGTCCTCCCACTGGAGGTCGTCGACCGCGTCCAGGACGCGGTCCACACCGGGCAGCTGGTAGCGCTCCAGCTTCGGCGGCGGGAACGGGATGTCGAAGCCGGTGACCCGTCGGACCGGGGCGGCCAGGGAGTGGAAGCAGCGCTCGGTCACCCGGGCGACGATCTCCGAGGCGACGCTGGCGTACCCGGTGGCCTCGGCGACCACGACGGCGCGGCCCGTGGACCGGACCGCCTCGCACACGGTCTCGTCGTCGAAGGGGACGAGCGACCGCACGTCCACGACCTGGAGGCTGCGCCCCTCCTGCGCGGCGGCCTCGGCGGCCTCCAGCGCGGTGGCCACGGCGGGTCCGTAGGCGATGAGGGTGGCGTCGGTGCCGGGGCGGCGCACGACCGCCCTGCCGATGCCGGGCGAGGGTGCTGCCGGGTCGACCTCCTCCTTGCCCCAGTAGAGCTTCTTCGGCTCCATGAAGACGACCGGGTCGTCGGAGGCGATCGCGTCGCGCAGCAGGTGGTAGGCGTCGTGGGGTGTGGAGGGGGTGACCACGGTCAGGCCGGGCGTGTGCGCGTAGTAGGCCTCGGAGGAGTCGCAGTGGTGCTCGACGCCGCCGATGCCGCCCGCGTAGGGGACGCGGATGACGAGGGGCAGGCCCACCCGGCCGCGCGTGCGGTTGCGGGTCTTGGCGACGTGGCTGACGATCTGCTCGAACGCGGGGTAGGCGAACGCGTCGAACTGCATCTCGACGACGGGGCGCATGCCGTTCATCGCCATGCCCACGGCCATGCCGACGATGCCGGACTCGGCGAGAGGGGTGTCGAAGCAGCGGTTCTCGCCGAACTCGGCGGTGAGGCCGTCGGTGATGCGGAAGACGCCGCCGAGGGGGCCGACGTCCTCACCGAAGACGTAGACGCTCGCGTCCTCCGACATGGCGTCGCGGAGAGCCTGGTTGAGCGCCTGCGCCATGGAGAGCTTGGTGGGGTCGGTCGCCATGTCAGCTGCCCTCTCTGCTGATCTCGTCGGCCAGGAAGGCGGCCTGTTCCCGCAGCTGCGGGGTGGGGGTGGAGAACACGTGCGCGAACAGCTCGGAGGGGTCCGGTTCGGCGTCGCGGGAGACTCCCTCGCGCATGGCGGTGGCGACGGCCTCGGCGCGGTCGGTGATCTCGGCCCGGCGGGCCTTGGTGAGCAGGCGCTTGCGCTTGAGGTAGGCCTCCATGCGCAGCAGCGGGTCCCTGGCGACCCAGGGGTCGACCTCCTCGGCGCTGCGGTACCGGGAGGCGTCGTCGGCGTTGGTGTGCGCCTGCATGCGGTAGGTGTGGGCCTCGACCAGCTGGGGCCCCTCGCCCGCTCGGGCGGCGGCGACCGCGCGGTCGAGGACGGCGAGCACGGCGGGGGTGTCGTTGCCGTCGACGCGCTCGGCGTTCACGCCGTAGCCGACGCCCTTGTGGGCGAGGGACGGCGCGGCGCTCTGCCTGGCCAGCGGCACGGAGATCGCGTACTCGTTGTTCTGCACGAAGAACACGACGGGGGCTCTGAACACGGCGGCGAAGTTGAGCGCCTCGTGGAAGTCGCCCTCGCTGGTGGCGCCGTCGCCGCACAGGGCCATGGCGACGGTGTCCTCGCCGCGCAGGCGGGCCGCGTGGGCGACGCCGACGGCGTGCAGGAGCTGGGTGGCGAGCGGCGTGGCCTGCGGGGCGACGCGGTGCGCGTAGGGGTCGTAGCCCGCGTGCCAGTCGCCCTTGAGGAGGGTGAGGACCTCGACCGGGTCGACGCCGCGCGCGATGACGGCGGCGGTGTCGCGGTAGGTCGGGAAGAGCCAGTCACCCTCGGCGAGGGCGAGGGCGGCGCCGGTCTGGCAGGCCTCCTGCCCGTGCGACGAGGGGTAGACGGCCAGGCGTCCCTGACGGACGAGGGCACTGGCCTGGTCGTTGACGCGGCGGCCGATCACCAGGGAGGCGTACGCGGCGAGGAGGCGGTCCTTGCCGGGGAACGGCAGGTCCGCGCCGGCCACCGGGCTCCCGGTCTCGTCGAGCAGCCGTACCGGCTGCTCGGAGGGGAGCAGATCCTGGGCATCGGCCATGGCCACTACCTCCTGGGTCGAGGGATGTGTACAGACTCATGGTGCAGTTCGTTGCCATATGTTCGCCACAACCGGGCGATAATCAAGAAAACGTCGCGTTCCGGGGGCCTTTCATGGACCGTTCGTCCATCCATGTGACCCAGAACACCCACCTCGGTGGACAGGTGGCCGAAGATCCGCCTCCCGGCCCCGGTGGCGCCCTGTCAGCAGGCGCTCAGGACGCGTGCGCGGCGACATGTCGGCGAGTCGACACCGGCTTCCGGTCGACACGTCGCCATGACGACCCGGCCGCCCGCGGCGCCCGCGGGGGCTCCCGCAGAAGGCGGGGAGGCGGGGCGGGGCGGGCGACCGCCCTAGCATGGGGCGGTGCCGCGTGCCCGCCCGCCTGCGGTGGGAGCATGACCCGGTGCACACCACCCCGCCGCGCAAGGAGGACGACCACCCGTGAGCGACGAACGCGAGAACCTGACCTACGAGCTCTTCGGCACCGCGATGCGCGACCTGGCCCGCACCATCGCCGACGACGGCTTCGAACCCGACATGATCCTCTCCATCGCGCGCGGCGGACTCTTCGTCGCCGGAGGCCTGGGGTACGCGCTCGACGTCAAGAACCTGCACGTGATGAATAAGAGGGACTCCAAAACACCAGCAAGAAGTCACGCGAGAACGCGAGCATCTCGGAGCACCCGCACCTGGTCGGACGTCAGACGGCCGGCCGCCGGGTACAGGTGAGCGGTCCCCCACGCGGTAG
>NZ_JAUZMY010000047.1:0-38045 GCF_036327455.1 Nocardiopsis codii
TTCAGGGTGGCGTAGACCTCGGAGGCGCGGCCGAGGTTGGCGAGGCTGACATTGGGGACCTCGATGCCGGTGAGGACCTTGATCGCGTTGCGTGAGGAGTCGGACATGTTCGGGTCCAACGGCATACCCGTCTCCTCCTCTACCCCCTGGCGTTGCTACGCGGCACGAACGTAACACCGGAGAATCCGCGCGGATCGCCTTCCCATTCCCCGGTCTGGCATCATACTGCGGGGTTCCAGGTGGATTCCTCAGGGTCACGGGTGCGCTTCGGCGGTCGTGCAAGGTTTCTGGAACGCGGTCCGCCCAGTCGGCGCGCCGAGTACTTTGGTGTGTCCTGCGTTCGGAGTCGGATTTCTGGCTCCTGGGACCACGTGACCCTTGAAGGAGGGCATTGTGGGACGTCGTGGATACCCCGCCGAGGGACATCCGGTCCAGGTCGCCGTCCTGGTCCTGGGCAGGGCTGTTTCATTCTCGGTGAGCGGTGATGTTCGTGCTGGTCACGGAACCCCGATCACGTCGATCGGGCGAGTGAAAGCCTTATACGACACCCGCCGGATCGCGTCGGGCAGGGTGTTCTGCCCCAGGCCGGACAACAACACGATGGCGACCGCGAGGTCAGCCTGACGCGCGTGGCCTTTTCAGTGCCTTCGCGCGAGAAGGCGTCGGTCTCGCCGGCGTCCTTGGTGATCTTGCGGACGCTGGCGTCACTGACTCCGTGTCGTGCGCCTATGACTCGTGTGGACCCGTTCTTGGCGCGGATGTCTTCGAGGATGGCGGCGCGCTGTTCGTCGCCGATGGGCTGTCCCTGGGCCACCACACCCTCACCTCCGCCCGTTCCTGCTGCACACTGGTGTCCCGCGTCGCCCGCTCCGACGTCCCCCTACCGGAGGTGTGTCGTGAGGCTGTTCGTGGTGTGCGCTGCTGTGGTCCTGGTGGCGTCGGGCTGTTCTAGTGCCGACGCTCCCGTGGAGGAGCCAACCCCGTCTGAGGTTGAGGTGCAGTCGCTTGTCGAGCTGGAGCCCTCGCTCGTGCCGGTGGATCCGATGTCCGCTCAGATCATCTGCCAGGACCTCAGGCTGTGGGACGCGTACCGTCAGGCGGATCTGCCGCAGGAGGCGGAGGTCATGGCGGAGGTGGGTGAGGACATTGCCACGAGGGCGCTGGAGCAGGACGCGGAGCCGGGGTTGCGCGAGATCGCCCTGGAGCACGAGGGGGACGCGCCTGCCATGGTGGAGGCGTTGATCCCGTGGTGTCAGGAGCACACTGAGGTGTCGAATCCGACGTCGCCGTGGTGAGTCGCCCGGCCGCTCGCCTACCCCCTGTGGGCGGCGGCCGAGACGTGTATGGGTCAGTCCTTGTTGGACTCGATCTCGTTGGCGAGCGCGCGCAACGCCCTGACGAGCGTGGTGTTGTACTCGTCCGGGATATCTGCGGAGAACTCCGCTACGACGTCCGGGCTGTTGTTCATGAACTGGAGGCGGGCGCGTCCGGTCACCCGTGGGTCATCGGTGGTGGGGACGTACACGCCGCGCGTCATCCCCGACCGTCGATCGTGAAGCAGCTCGCGTCCTTGAACGCCTTGCCTAGATCCGAGTCGGACACGACCGGGCGGACGTGAGCCTTGGGCTTGTCGTCCTTGGACTCTCGCCCGGCGTGCGGGTGCTTGGGCCAGTCCTGCCCGTCAGCGCACGGCCAGCAGAACAGCTGGTCGAGGTAGTTCTCGTAGCTGACCCGGGTGGACCCGCAGTCGACACACCGGTCGGTGCGGCCCTCGTCGTCGGGTCCGGGCGAAGCCTGCTCCTCGAACTCCAGACTTGCCGTGCGGGTGAGCCCCACGCACGTGGGGATGGACCGCGCCTCCACGGCACCAGCGACCGTGTGGCTGCGATCCCGTTCCCCCCGGTCGCGTTGGGGTGGGCGGAGTCGCGTTGGGACCGGTTCGCGACCGACGAGGACAGGAAGCACCTGGCTGGGGACTCGTTGACCTACAGCGACATCCACGGGGACAACGTGCTGCTGTCCGGGGACCGGACGTGGCTCATTGACTGGGCGTGGCCTACCCGGGGTGCGGCGGTCATCACGCCGTCGTGTCTGGCTGTTCAGCTCATCGCTGCCAAGCACTCCCCGGAGTCCGCTGAGGGGTGGGTGTCCCAGTTGGAGGGGTGGAAGGAGGCGACTCCTGAGAGCATCGCCGCGTTCGCGAGGGCGGACGTGGGCTTGTACCGGTGGCAGGTGGAGGCCCGCCCGGAGCAGGAGTGGTTGAAGGCGATGCTGGCAGCTACGGAGGCGTGGGCGGAGCACCGGGGCTGCCGGTAGGGGGTGGGGGCTCTGGTCGTGGTGGTGTTCTGCCCCCGGGGTAGCCTGAACCCGCAGAACCATAAGAACCGCACCCCGTCACCAACATTGACGGGGTGCGGTTCTTCGCGTACAGGGGTGTTCGTTGGGTACCGGGGCCTACACGCTGGACCAATCGTGGCACGTCGTGTGGGGGTTCGTGGCCTCCTCGGTCATCGCGTGCGGGGCGACGGTGTGACCAGTTACCCCATGTCGCGGGGGTGGGGGCGGCCGTTTGTGTGGGGTGGCCGGTTCCAGCCAACCCGGTGACTCCCCCACCACGGCGGGTTACTGTCCGTGTTGGGCTCAGGGCCCGATGGACCAACCACCACCTCACCGAGACGAGGCAGCGTGACCATCACCCCCGAACGACCGATCACCGCTCCCGGCATGATCTGGCTCGACCTCACCCGCGCCTGCCAACTCGAATGCGCCCACTGCTACAACGCATCCGGGCCTGACGGCGACCACGGCACCATGACTCGCACTGACTGGCTGCGCACCGTCGACCAGGCCGCCGACACCGGAGTCCGCCACGTCCAGCTCATCGGTGGGGAACCCACCCTGCACCCCGACGCCCTGGAGATAGCCGAACACGCCCTGGGCCGCGGGTTGAACGTCGAGACCTACAGCAACCTGGTGCACGTCTCCCCGGCCTGGTGGGCACTGCTCCAGAGCCCCGGCATGTCCCTCGCCACCTCCTACTACTCGCACGATCCCGCCCGACACAACGCCATGACCGGCCGCCCGGCGTCCCACCGGCACACCCGACGCAACCTGGTCAAAGCCCTCACCCTCGGCATCCCGACGCGGGTCGGCATCATCACCACCGACGGCGAAGGGGTGGAGGAGACCCGGGACGAACTCGAAGCCCTCGGCGTGACCCGGATCGGCGTCGACCACGTCCGCCCCTACGGGCGCGGCGCCAGCGGCCAGGAACCGGACTGCTCGGGTCTGTGCGGGGCGTGCGGAGACAACCGGGCCGCAGTCTCCCCGGACGGGTCGGTGTCCCCGTGCGTGTTCACCACGTGGATGGGCGCGGGAAACGTCCACACCGAAGAGCTGGTCGATATCCTGACCGGCCCCGACATGGCCCAAGCCCGCCGGCAGATCACGGCCGCCAGGAAGGACGACGACCCGCCGCCGCCGAACCCCATCGTCACCTGCGAGCCAGACAACTGGTGCACTCCGGGAGGCCCCGGCAGTAAGTGCGACCCCCGCCACTGAGGACACCATGATCCCGTTCACCGAACTCATCCACCCCCACACCGGGGACATCAGCGACGTCCGCCCCATCAACGAAGGGCACAGCTGGAGCACGAACTTCATCATCAGAAGCGAGCGGGGGGAGTTCTTCGTCAAGGGGGTCCCGAACCGGCCGGGGGGGCGCCTGGACTCCGCCAGGCGGGAGGCGGACATCAACCCGTTCGTCCGGGGCCTCAGCCCGACAATGCGGTGGGAGGCCGAGGACGAGCACTGGTTCGTGATGGGCTTCGACGCCGTCGAGGGGCGGCCGGCCAGCTTTAGGCCGGGCTCACCCGATTTGGGGCGGGTCGTGGACATCCTGAACCGTGTGGCTGCGATCCCGTTCCCCCCGGTCGCGTTGGGGTGGGCGGAGTCGCGTTGGGACCGGTTCGCGACCGGCGAGGACAGGGAGCACCTGGCCGGGGACTCGTTGACCTACAGCGACATCCACGGGGACAACGTGCTGCTGTCCGGGGACCGGACGTGGCTCATTGACTGGGCGTGGCCTACCCGGGGGGCAGCGGTCATCACGCCGTCGTGTCTGGCTGTTCAGCTCATCGCTGCCAAGCACTCCCCGGAGTCCGCTGAGGGGTGGGTGTCCCAGTTGGAGGGGTGGAAGGAGGCGACTCCTGAGAGCATCGCCGCGTTCGCGAGGGCGGACGTGGGCTTGTACCGGTGGCAGGTGGAGGCCCGCCCGGAGCAGGAGTGGTTGAAGGCGATGCTGGCAGCTACGGAGGCGTGGGCGGAGCACCTGGGGGCCCGGTAGGGGGTGGGGGCTCTGGTCGTGGTGGTGTTCTGCCCCCGGGGTAGCCTGAACCCGCAGAACCATAAGAACCGCACCCCGTCACCAACATTGACGGGGTGCGGTTCTTCGCGTACAGGGGTGTTACCGGCCGCGCACCGCGTTCACCAGCGCGGTCCACTCCGGGGCGGGCACCGCGAGGTGGCCCAACTCCCGGTTCTGCGTGTCGCGGATGCCTGTGACCGGCCCCTCCGCAACCTCCACGCAGTTACCGCCTCGGCCATCACTGTAGCTGGACTTGTGCCAATTGTTCATATTCACCGAGGTTCCTTCACATGTTGAACCAGTTCAAGCGTCGCTTGGGACGATAGCGCTTCGGCCTGCATTGCACTGAAGAGGGTCAGCGTCTCGGTAACCAGCTCCGCGGACTCCAGGATCTCACCCCCGACCGCATGCTCCGCGTAGAGCACCATCCTGCGCTTATCCAGCGACGCGAGTCGGAAGGGGGCGCACAGGCCTGGGTGAGACTCCAGCGGGAGGGCTTGGAGTCGGATGCTACCCCTGCCTACTAGTTCCTCGACCCACTCCAGCTGTTCCACGAGGACGTCACGGGACCCTATGGGCCTGCGCAGTACAGCTTCGTCAAGAACGAACCAAAGGGTGACCCTTCGTTCGATCAGCTCGTGGAGTCGCGCAGTGCGGGCGATGACGAGTTCCTCGACTTCGTCGTCACTAGCCTGCGGGTTTCGTGCCTCAATCAGGACACGAGCGTAGTTCGGAGTCTGGATCAATCCAGGGAACAGGATCGATTGGTACTCCCGGATGTGAACAGTCTTCCGTTCGAGCGCCAGAGCGCTTCGGAAGTCTTCGTGAACCCGACCCTCTTGACGTGTGTCCTTCCAGAACTGGAGAAGTTCGCCGTTTGTTGCGAACAGGACTTCCAGTTTGTCCACATGCTGGCGTTTCGCTATACGGGTGGCGCGTTCGATCGCACCGACCATGGAGCCGGTCACTCCGAGCCTCAGTCCAACGTCGGGTAGCGATAATCCCAGCTCATCGCGCCGACGACGAACTTCCTTGCCGAATGGCACCCACTTGCGGTGAACCTCTTGAGGCATAGGAACATTCAACAACAGACCGCAACTCTTGGCTACTCGAAAAGTCAAGGAAAGACAGTTTTCTAGTTGCCATAGACCGTGGAGCTGGGGTTGTGCATAGTCGTGATGGGTCGCCCCTTCCGGCGGGGGAACACGGAAGGGGCGGCCACTTCCGGGCACGAAAAAGCCTCGGCGGTCGCCGTTAACGACCTCCGAGGCCAAAAGCCCCACCTGTCCCGCAAAGACACGAGGTGAAGCAAATGCAGCATACCGGCACCGCCGCGTCACCCCAAGACCCCACCCCCGAGGCCGGAGTCCCGTACCCGCACCGCATCCGGTTCGAGGAAGCCGGCCGTCACGGCATCATCCTCGGCCACGGACCCGACACCACCGACCTCGTCAACTGGGTGCACGCCGTGGTCCCCGGCCCGGTGGCGAAGCGGGTCGAGCAGATCGCGGTCGCCCTCGTCTCGAACGCCCACAAGCACACCCGGTCCGGGGACCCCGGAGGGAACGTACGGGTCGTCATCGGTATCGACCCGTTCCTGATCCGGGTGGCCGTCACCGACAACGGTCCCCGCCGGGACACCGTCATCCCCTACCCCCGGTCGGGTTCCCTCCGCCTCTCCCCTCTGCCCGGTCTGCACCTGGTCGAACAGCTCGCCATCTGCTGGGACTGGGACTGGGAGTGGAAGGGCACCACGATGGGTCCGCTCACGATCCGCGCGGTGGTGGAGAACCCATGAAGTGGAACCCCGCCCACGACCGCGGGCAACAGCAGGTGGCCGCCGCCCTCACCCGCGACCACCTGCCGTACTGGTGGGTGCGGTGGTCCTACCCCGATCGCTGGTGGGAGGCCTACTTCACCGGCCCCGCAACGGTCACCCCGCTCAGGTCCGCGGACCCCGCCGAGCTGTCCCAGCGGATGCGGTCCACCCTCGTGGAGTTGGCCAAGGGCCGCCTCCGATGAAGCCCCGCCGGGTCACACACACCCGGCGGACGGTGCGGCGATGACGCACCTCCCCCCACTCCCGGGAGGATTCCGCCGCCGCACCACACCCCGCCCCGGGACCGGCCGGCTCCGGGGCGGGGGCCCACCCTCGCGGGGCCGGTCGTACTTCCCCGGACCGGCCCCGCCCACCACCTGGACGGAGACCCCGGTGCCCGCCCCTCGACCCGGCCCGCCCAACTCCGACGGCCTGCTCACCCCCGGCGAGGTCGCCCGCCTGTTCCGGGTGGACCCCAAGACCGTCACCGCATGGGCCAAGGAAGGCCGCCTCCAGTCCGTCAAAACCCTCGGCGGGCACCGCCGGTTCTCCAAGGCGCAGATCAGCGACCTCCTGAACCCGGGTGACGGCCCGGTCGTCCAGGCGTTGGAGCACGCCCGGGGGTTGGCCGCCGACTCCGGGGACCACACCGCCGCCGAGCACATCGCCGCCCTGATCACCACCCTCCGCACCCGGGAGCCCCGATGACCCCCACCTGGAAGATCACCCCCACCCACATGGACGGGCACCCCGCCGTCGAGTTCCAACGCCCCTGGGACGCGGAACCCACCACCATCCGCGTCCTGGACCCCGACCGGGTGCGTACCGACCTCGAAGCCCTGGAACGCATCGAGGCCGCCAACTCGGGCTGGTTCGCCGGGTTCCTCCACCGCCATGTCCCGGTCACCCACCTGGACGGCCTGTGGGCGCAACACCCCGGCGACGTCCTGGTGGAAGCGGACACCGTCACCGACCTGGTCGCCCTGATCGCCGCGGCCCGCCGCGAACACGGCCTGTAGGAGGCCCTGGTGACCATGCCGATGAGGCACCCGTATGCCAATGACGGGACCCCGCTCATTCCCCGGTACATGGCCTACGCGGAGACCGTCGCCCCCGGAGTGAGGGAGCTGCGGGAACGGTCCGCCGCGGACGCCGCCGCCGGGCTGGCCCGCCTGGTCCAGATCTCTGCCCAGCAGGAGTTCGACGCCGCGAAGGCCCGCCTGGAAGCCGCCCGGGAACGGGTGGACGCCGTTGACACCGCGCACCTGACCGTGTGGGTCCGCCACTGGCAGCACCGCGTGGCCCCTTGAGACGCCCACATCGCCTCGGTCCCGATGACCTGCCTTCAGGCCCTAGCCCTCCTGCTGGCCGGTGTGGTCGCAGAACTCGCGGTACGCGCCCTCCTGAACGGCGCCTACCCCCTCCCCGACACGGGCCGACCGTGCTCCTGCCCGGACTCGCGTCGACCATCACGATCCTGACCGCGACCCTGCCCGGGTGGGCGGGCGTCCGCTCGGCCGAGCTCTGCACGATGGTGGCGGCCATCGCCGTGCTGTCGGGGCTGGCCGCCCAGGGGGAGGCAGCCCGCGTCCCCCTCCTGCGGCACACTGCCCCGCCCCCGCTCACCACGCGAGATGAGCCCTTAGCGCCTGTGGCATGTCTTCAGATAGCTGAGGAACGATGCTTGCAGCCCGGTGACGTGCGTCTCCTGCAACAACGCCTTCGAAACCTGCTCCGACCGCCCCCGGGTGTGCAGCTGTTCCAGCGTCGCAAGGACGTGACGGGCCATGCCGCGATAGAACGGAACCTCTCCCAGCAGCTCGGCTTCGTTCAGCGTGATGTGCAGCCGTGGAGCGGCTGCGTCCTCGCCGAGTTCTGGCAGGGCTTCGACGAGGGTGAAGATCTGGCTGTCCGCACTGGCCACACCGGGGCTGCCCGCACCGACGCTCGCGAAGAGTCCTGTCTCGCGCAGCCATGCGTAGAGGGCGAAAAGACCTCCGTAGGAGTAGCCGAAGAGGCCGTGCCCGGACTCGCTGACACGCAGCTTCGAGCGCAGGTGGGGGTGGAGTTCGCCGGTCAGGAAGTCGAGGAAGACGTCGGCGCGGGCTTCCTCCAGCTCCGCGAGGTAGGCGTCGATCTGCTCCTGGGTCATCGCGCCCGACTCGCGGGCTGCGGTGAGGGTGGCCAGCATGTCGTCACCGAGGGGTTCCCCCGGCGGCACGAGGTCGCGGTTGCGAATCTGTGCCCAGGCCGCGGCCTCCTCACCGGTGTACCCGACGGTGACCTGGATGTAGGGGGCGATCGTCAGATACGGGTCCGCCTGGGTGACGATGAGGGGCGCGGTGAGGCCGACCGTCCAGTTGCCGTCCAGCACGTAGATCAGCGGTAGGGGATCCGTGGAGTCCGCGTACCCGGGGGGTGTGGTCACCCAGACGCCGTAGCGGTGCCCTGACCGGGCGGTCACCTCCAGGTACTCCGTGTCCTGCAGGCAGCCGTGCAATATCCCGCTCATCGGGTTTCTCCCTTCATGGTGTGCCCGCTCTTGAGGACGGGGGGCGGCCGTGTCCGGATCGGCGAACACCTTCGGGTCGTGGGGCGGGCCCTGTCGCCGGGCGGCCATGTCGGCCTGCGTCCCGGCGCGGATCGTCCCGGCGGTCTCGTCCGGACCGAGGGTGTCGGCGTCGATGCCGGTGGCCGACACGAACCATGGATCGGTCACCGGACCTCCACCGGCGGACGGCGGCCCATTGTCCTCAACAGTGGTGAGTTGACTGTGCGGTAACGTACTCAACAGTGGTGAAACTGTCAACGGAGGCAACGTGAGATCGCCGGTGGGGGAAGGGAAGACGCGTCTGCTGGAGGCGCTGTTCGACGAGTTCGGCGGGAACGGCCCCAGCCCGAACCTGTCGATGCGCCAGGTAGCGGAGCGGCTCGGTGTGCACCACACGTTGCTGACGTATCACTTCGGGTCGCGGCCGGGTCTGCTGCGTGCTGTGCTGGCGGAGGCGCGCCGCCGCGACAACCTCGTCATCGCCGAGACGAGCGACGAACTCGGGTTCGCGGCCCTGTGCGGAGCCATCTGGGACTTCTACTCGGACCCCGCGCACGAAGACCGCACCCATGCCTTCTTCCACCTGGTCGGGCTCGCGGTCTATGAACGCGACGCGTTCCAGGAGCTCGTCGTCGACATCGACGGCCTGGCGCACCTTCTCGAAGCGGCGGCTCGTCGCGACGGCGCCACGGAAACCGACGCCAGGCGGCAGAGCATCATCGCGACCGCGGGTCTGCGAGGACTCCTGCTGCAAAGGTTGCTGACCCCGACCGCCGAGGTCGACGCCGCGGCCGAGCGCTTCATCGCCTCGTTGGCGGCGTTCGAGGGTGATCGGGAGCCCGAATGAGATGAGCTCCGAGAACCGACCGGCGTGACAACGGGCCCCGCCCGGACGCGGAGCCCGTTGTCCTTCCTGCCCGGTCACCTTCGACATCGACAGCCTCGACCCCGGTCCCGCCCCGACCCCACCCGCGCCCCGACCCCACCCGCGCCCCGGGCACGCCCGTGCCCGGGTCCGTCGGCGGCCTGCGTGCGCGAGGTGGCGCGACCGCCGACCAGGGCGCGTGCCCTCTACGGGTGCAGGACGATCTTCCCCACGTGACCCCTGCGGGCGAGTTCCTCCTGCGCCCGGGCGGCCTGCTCCAGCGGGAACGTCGCCGCGATGACGGGCTGCACCGCGGCCCGGCGGGCCAGGTCCATGAGGAGGCCGAAGTGCGTGGGCGTGTGCATCGCGGAGCCGATCACCTGCGCGTTGTGCAGGTAGAGGCGGCGCACGTCGAAGGTCGCGCCGTACCCGCCGAGCGCTCCGGCGATGACCCACCGGCCGCCTTCGCGCAGCAGCGGCAGCCCCTCGCTCACCAGGTCCCCGGCGACGACGTCGAGCGCGACGTCGATGCCCTCGGGGGCGGCGGCGCGGACCTGCCCGACGACGTCCCGTGCGCGGTCGAGGACCTCGTGTGCGCCCGCCTCGCGCACCGCGTCGATCTTGGACCCGCTGCTGATGGCGATCACCCTCGCACCGCGCGCACGTGCGATCTGTGTCAGGGCGAGGCCGACGCCCCCGGAGGCCCCCGAGACCAGGACGGTCTCCCCCTCCCGCATCCGGCCCCGTTCGATCATGCCCAGCGCCGTGCCGTAGGCGGTCGGCAGCGCGGCGAGCTGGTCGTCCGTGAGCGGGGATTCCGTCACGTCGTGGGCGTGCCCGGCCGGGGCGGTCACGTATTCGGCGTAGCCCCCGTCGCGCTCGCTCCCCATCAGGCCCACCGGGTTCGCGTCCGGCCCGTCGCCGTCGTAGATCGCCGGGTCGACGACCACCCTGCGGCCGACGAGGCCCTCGTCCACGCCCGCGCCCACTGCGACGACGCGGCCGGCCACGTCGGCGCCCTGGATGCGCGGGAAGTCGAGCGGGCCCCGCCAGCCCGACAGCGCCTCCGGGTCTCCCGGGCGGCCGTAGGCGCCCTCCCGGGTCCACAGGTCGGTGTTGTTCAGCGCCACCGCGCCGACCCGGACCAGTACTTCTCCCGCCTGCGGCGCGGGCACGGCCACCTCCGCCAGTCGGAGGACCTCCGGTCCTCCGTGCTCTGCGATCCGCACCGCGCGCATGGTCTCGGCCACACTCATCGTCTGAACCTCCTCCTGGTTATACCGATCGGTGAACTTCTTCCACGGTACACTGATCTGTAAACCCATGCCACCGTGGACCGAACAGAGAGGGTGTCCGATGCAGGAAGCCCGGCCCGTGTCGCCGGCAGGCCGCCGTATCGCGGAAGCTGCCGCGGAGCTGTTCTACGACCGCGGGATCACCGCGGTCGGAGTGGATCTGATCGCCGAACACTCGGGCGTGACCAAGCGGACCCTGTACAACCAGTTCGGTTCGAAGGACCGCCTCGTGGAGCTCTACCTCGCCGAGCGCGACCAGCGCTGGCGCGCCCTCGTCCGCGCCGCCGTCGACGCCTGCGACGACCCCGTCGAGGCCGTCACCGCACCCTTCGACGCACTGCGGACCTGGAGCGAGACCAACACGCGCGGATGCGCGTTCATCAACGCCCTGGCCGAACTCCCCGACCCCGCGCATCCCGCGCACCGCATCGCCGCGGACCAGAAGCTGTGGCTGCTGGACCTGTTCGGGGAACTCGCCGTCGCGGCGGGCTGCCCGGACCCCACGGCCCTCGCCACCCGGCTCCTCGTGCTGCACGAGGGCGCACTCGCCACGCAGCCGCTCCCGATCGACACCCTGTCGCACAGCGCCGACCTGGCGCGATCCCTGGTCCGAGCCGAGGCGCCGCCCCGACGGTGAGGGCATCGGCCGTCCGGCGGCCGGGGCCTGCGAGGGCCGGGAACACGAAGAACGGCGGGCGCCCTTCGGAGCACGTACCAGGTCCGGGGGAGGAGATGCCGGGAGCGTGTTTTCACGAGCGTGGAAATGCGCGCTCGGGATGCCCTGACCTTTTGCCGCCGGGGCGCTCGACGAGGAGCGGGACGCCGCCTGCGGAAGGCTCATCGAACTCGAACTGAACCTCGGACGGCATTCCATGGTCGTCGGCGAGCTCCACCGGATGACCGCCCGTTTCCCCGCACGGGAGAAGCTGCACGAACACCTCATGGTCGCCCTGTGCCGCAGCGGGAGAACGGCCGAGGCGCTGGAGGCCCCGCGGATGCCCGCTGCCTCAGGCGGTCCCCGCGCCCTCTTCTTCGATCATCGCCACCAGTCTCGCCAGCCCCTCCTCGAACTCCGCGTCCCAGTCGACAGGGAGGTCCAGCACCTCTCCCAGGCGGTGGTGCGCCGGCAGCTCCCCGGGGTCCAGGCACTCGCGCCGCTCCCGGGTCCCGAGGTTGCCCTCCCCGAAACGGCCGCTCACCTCCGAGACGGCGAAGCCCAGCACGAACGTGCTGAACATGCGCTCCCAGCCCGCCACCCGCTCGTGGGGGATCCCCGCGTCCATCAGCGCGCCGTACAGGGGGTCCACCGCGCGTATCGCCTCCGGTAGCACCACGGGCCTGTTCAGGAGCACCGAGAACGTGCGCGGGTACCGGTGCGCCGCCGCCCTGGCCCCGCGGGCGCAGGCGAGCAGCCGTTCGGGCCAGTGCGCCCGCGGGTCGGGCGGGGGCACCTCCTGCAGAACCCGGCCGACCAGCCAGTCCAGGAGCTCGTCCTTGCTCGCGAAGTAGCCGTACAGGGCCATCGGCGTCAAGCCGACCTCGGCCCCGATCGCGCGCATCGACATGGCTGCGAGACCTCCGTTCTCGGCGATGCGCAGAGCGGCGGAGAGGATCTCTTCCCGTCTTTCTTGATTTATCTTTCCCATGGCCATACTTTACGCCATAGACAATGATTCTTTACACCGAACAGAATGGGTGGCTGCGGCATGTTGGAGGCATTAGGTCTGGTGAAGGCGTACGGGTCGGTCAACGCCCTGGACGCTTTCACCCTGGTCGCCCGGCCGGGGGAGATCGTCGGACTCGTCGGGCACAACGGGGCCGGCAAGACCACCTTCGCCCAGATCGTCTCCGGGCTTCTGCGCCCCGACGGCGGACGGGTCCTCGTCGACGGCAGGGCCCCCGGCGCCGCACGCGGCCTCCTCGGGCTCGCGCCCCAGCACATCGCGCTGTACCCGACGATCACCGCCCGGGAGACCCTGCGCCTGTTCGGGGGACTGCAAGGGCTGCGCCGGCGCGAGCTCGGCAGGGCGGTCACCGAGATCGCCGAGGCCCTCCAGCTCACCGACTTCCTCGACCGCAGGGTCGGCATCCTCTCCGGCGGCCAGCAGCGCCGGGTCCAGGCCGCCGCCGCGATGGTCCACAAGCCCGCGCTCCTCCTCCTGGACGAACCCACCGCGGGCGTGGACCCCGAGACCCGCCAGTCCCTGCTGGAGGTCGTACGCGACCGCGCCCGGACCGGGGCGACGGTCGTCTACACCACCCACTACCTTCCCGAGCTCACCGAACTGGGGGCCAGCATCGCCGTCGCCCGCCAGGGGCGGGTCATCGCCAGGGGCGAGGCCGGCGAGCTGCTCCACGGACTCCCCGGAGAGGTCCGCCTCACCTTCGACGACGAGGAGATGCGCGTCCCCACGACCGACCCCACCGCCACCCTGGCCCGGATGCTGGTCGAGGCCACCAAGCCCGTGCGTTCGGTGGACCTGCGCCAGCCCACCCTCGACGACCTCTACCAGGCGGTGGCCCATGCGCACTAACCTCCCCCACCGCCTGGCCCTGCTGGTGGGCCACAACACCACGCTCCGGCTGCGCGACCCCGGCCACCTGATCAGCTACCTGGTCATGCCGATGGTGCTCATGCTCGTCTTCAGCCCGCTCTACAGGGCCGCGCTTCCCCACGGCGGTGAGGCCCAGGCGGTCATCGGCATGCTGGTGATGTTCTCCGTGCTCTCCCTGTCCGTCGTGGGCACCGCCCTGCTGACCGAACGCACATGGCGGACCTGGAACCGGATGCGGGTCACCCCGGTCTCGGTCGTGGAGATGCTCATCGGCAAGGCGTTGCCGGTCTTCGTCCTGCTGGTCGTGCAACAGACGATCCTCATCGTCTTCGGGGCCCAGGTCGTGGACATGCCCGTCACCGGGTCCTTCGCGCTGATCCTGGCGGCGGTCTGCGTGTGGTCCTTCGCCCTGCTGGCCATCGGCGTGGCCCTGGCCGGCGTCGTGCGCAGCCACGGAGAACTCGCGGCCATCTGCGACGTCGGCGCGCTGACCGTGAGCGCGTTGGGCGGAGCCCTGGCCCCGATCACGATGATGCCCGCCTGGGCGCAGGCCGTCGCGCCCGCCTCCCCCGGCTACTGGGCGGTGACCATGCTCAAGGCCGCGGTCGCGGGGGAGCCCGACACCGTCGCGCGGGCGGCGCTCATCCTCGTCGCGGTCGGAGTGGTGGCGGGTGCGCTCGCCTGCGTCCGCATCAGCCGGGGCCTGAAGGAACTCCAGGGGTAGGGGGAGGGCCCCGCCCCGGCGCCGGGGCGGGCCCGCCGGGGCCGCGGCAAGCCCGTGGGGCCCGTGTGCCGCCTCCACGGGCCCGGCGGGACGACCGCACGCCGCACCCCACCCCGCGCGCCGCACCCGGCGCCGCCTGCGACAATAGGGACATGCCGTCCATCTCTCCGCTCCCGGGACGCACCGCCCGCGCCCGCCGGGAGCGCCCGTGAGCGTGACCGAGGCCGACCCGTCCGGACGCCGTCCCTCCTCCGGGACGCCCGCGCTCTCCGGCGGGGGAGCCGGCCTGGGGGCCTGGCGGCGTGAGCCCAGCACCCTCGTGAAGCAGGCCGCCGCACTCCCTGGCGGCGCCGCGGCGCCCTTCGTCATCATCGCGGAGTCGCACGTCCCGGGCGCCCCCACGGAGTGGGAACCGCACGCGCACCCCGCGCACGAGCTCGTGTGGGTGCGCTGCGGCGCCATGACCGCCCGAGTCGGCGACCGCGTCTTCACCGTCTCCGAGGGGTGCGGGCTGTGGGTGCCCACGGGGGAGGTGCACGCCGGCCGGCTGACGGCCAAGGCCGAACTCCACACCGCCTTCTTCGCCCCGGACCGCACGCCGGTGGCCTTCGGGGGCCCGACGGCCATCGCGATGACCCCGGTGCTGGAATCACTGCTCCTGCACCTGGCCCGCACCGACATCGAGGCCGGTGCGCGGGCGCGGGCGGAGGCGGTCGTGTTCGACGTGCTGGAGCCGGCGCGGCCCCAACTCGCCCTGCAACTGCCCGGCGACGCCCGGGCCGACGTGATCGCCGAGGCCCTGCTGCGCGATCCCACGGACGACCGCTCCCTGGAGGAGTGGGCGCGCGACCTGGGCGTCAGCCCCCGCACGATCAGCCGCGCCTTCCGCACCGCCACCGGCCTGTCGTTCGCGCAGTGGCGACAGTCACTGCGCATCCACCGGGCGCTCACACTGCTCAGCGAGGGGTGTGAGGTGCAGGACGCCTCCGAGCGCCTCGGGTACGCCCAGACCAGCACGTTCATCGACGCTTTCCGGCGCGTGATGGGCACCACTCCGGGCACGTACTTCGGCGCCTCCCGGACAGCCGCTGACCGGAATGCCGTATCCGGAGTCCGGAAGTCCTGATTGCAGCCGCGGAGCAGCCGTATCTATCCTGAGTGAGTGAAGGCTAACCTAATCTCCTGCTCGGGCGAGCTCGCGCGAGCTCGGACGAACCCGCTGCTCACGCGGCCCGCGCACACCGCTCCCGGTGCCGCCCGCGCCCTGCCGCGGCCCTCCTCCGCCGCGGCCGCCGGGGACCCGGCACGCGTGACGTGTGCGGCGCCGTGACGCGCGCACACGCCCTGAGCGGTGACCGGCTCGTCCTGAGCTACGGCAGGACCACCGTCGTCCACGGCGCCTCGCTGAGCCTGGAATCCGGACGCGTGACCGCCCTGGTGGGGCCCAACGGCAGCGGAAAGTCGACGCTCCTGCGCTCGCTCGCCCGACTGCACCGCGTCGACGACGGCCAGGTGACGCTCGGCAGCCGCGACGGGCAGCCGGAGCGGCCGGTGTCCCTGCTCAGCGCACGCCGGTTCGCGCGGGAGGTCACCCTCTTCTCCCAGTCCCGTCCCACCCCCGAAGGCCTCGCGGTCAGCGAGGTCGTCGCCTTCGGACGCCACCCCTACCGGCGCGGCTTCGCCGGACTCTCCGCGGAGGACCGCCACGCGATCGAGCACGCGATGCGCTCCACCGGAGTGCGGGACATGGCCGACCGGGCCGCGGGGGAGCTGTCCGGCGGGGAGATGCAGCGCGTCTGGCTCGCCGCCTGCCTGGCCCAGAACACCGGCGTCGTGCTGCTGGACGAGCCCACCAACCACCTGGACCTGCGCTACCAGGTCGAGACCCTCGACCTGATCCGCGACCTCGCCGAGGACCACGGTGTCGCCGTCGGCGTCGTGCTGCACGACCTCGACCACGCGGCCCGCATCGCCGACACACTGCTCCTGCTCAGCGCCGGACGCGTCCGCGCCGCAGGCGCCCCGGCCGACGTCCTCACCACCCCGAACCTCACCGAGGTCTACGGCATCCGGGTCGAGGTCGAACAGGACCCCCGGACCGGCCGGATCCGCATCGACCCCGTGGGCCGGCACACGGCCCGCGCCCGCACCACCGCCTCGGACCACCCGAGCACACGAGAACAGATCAGAGAGAACCACCCATGACCCGTCTCCTCCACCTCGCGACCGCGGCCTCCGCCGCCGTCGTCCTCGCCGCGACAGGATGCGGCACCACCAGCGTCGAAGAGCCCGAGGCCGTCGCCGCCCCCGCCTCGGAGAGCTGCGCCGACGACACCACGGCCACGTCCACCGACCCGGTCTCCCTGACCGACGGGGTCGGCCGCCAGGTGGAGCTCGACCAGCCCGCCGAACGCATCGCCGTCCTGGAATGGCAGCAGGTCGAGGACGCCCTCACCCTGTGCGTCACCCCCGTCGCGGTCTCCGACACCGAGGGCTACAGCACCTGGGTCAGCGCCGAGGAACTGCCCGAGGGCGTCACCGACATCGGCAGCCGCGAGGAGCCCGACCTCGACACCCTCTTCGCGCAGAACCCCGACCTGGTCGTCGTGGAGGCCTTCAGCGCCGACGACGAGATCATCGCGCAGCTGGAGGAGCGCGGCGTGCCCGTCCTCGTCACCCTGGGAGCCGACCCGGCCGACCCCATCGGGAACATGCGCAGCGTCTTCCGGATGATCGGCGAGGCCACCGGGCGCACCGAGCGGGCCGAGCAGGAGCTCCAGAGGTTCGACGACCACCTCGCGGAGGCCAAGGACCGGGTGGCCGCCGTCGACCTGCCCACGACGGACTTCCTCTACTTCGACGGCTGGCTCCAGGGCGGCAACCTCACCATCCGCCCCTACGGCGAGGGCGCCCTGTTCACCGCGCTCGGCGAAGAGCTCGACATGACCCCCGTCTGGACTGACGAGATCAACGAGGCCTACGGCGACGGCGGCGTCAACGCCTCCTACGGCCTCGCGCAGACCGACGTCGAGGGCCTCACCGCCGTCGGCGAGGCCAACCTCTTCTACGCCAACGACGAAGGAGTCGGCGGCTACGTCGAGGAGCTCGAGAAGAACCCGATCTGGACCTCCCTCCCCGCCGTCGAGGAGGAGCGCGCGCACTCCTTCCCCCCGCGGATCTGGGGCGCCGGCGGCCCGCGCTCGACGGAGCAGGCGATCGACGGCTTCGTCGACGCCCTCACCCAGGGATGAGCGCACCACTCCAGGCCCCGCCCCGGCGGTCCCCGCTGCCGCGCATCGGCATGCGCGGCGGCACCGCCGGGGCGGCGGTCGCCGCGACCCTCACCGCCGCGATCCTCGCCGTCGGCCTGTGGCACCTCTCCCAGGGAACCTCCGGCGTCGGCTGGTGGGACCTGGCCCGCTACGCACTCGGCGAGAGGGAGGACGTCGACGGCGTACACGTCGGCCACGTGCTCACCGGCTCGCGGCTCCCGCGCCTGTTCGCCGGCGTGGCCGTGGGTTTCGCCCTCGGCGTCGCCGGAGCACTGCTGCAGTCGGTCACACGCAACGCCCTCGCCTCACCCGACACCCTCGCCGTCACCGCGGGGTCCTACTTCGCCCTCACCCTCGTCGCCGCCTTCGGGCTCACCGTTCCCCTGTGGGGCTCCGGCCTGGTCGCCTTCACCGGCGGCCTGCTCGCCGCCGCCCTCGTGCTGGGACTCGCGGGCCGGGCCGCGGGCACGGCCACCACACGGCTCATCCTCGCCGGCTCCGCCATGGCCATGGCCCTGGACGCGGCCACCGCCATGATGCTCATCCTGTTCAAGGAGAACACCACCGGCCTCTTCGCCTGGGGCAGCGGCTCCCTGGCCCAGCTCAACATCGACGCCTCCCTGCGCGCCATGCCGCTCATCGTCGCCGTGCTGGCCGCCGCACTGCTGCTGAGCCGCCGGCTGGACGTGCTCGGCCTGGGCGACGACACCGCTGCGTCGCTCGGCGTGCCCCTCCGCTCGACCCGGACCGTCGCGGTGCTCTGCGCCGTGCTCCTCACCGGAGCGGCGGTGACACTGGCCGGACCGATCTCCTTCATCGGCCTCGGAGCCCCCGTGCTGGCACGCCTGATCGCAGGACGGATCCCCTCACTGCGTCGGCACCTCCTCCTCGTCACCGTCTCCGGGCTCCTCGGCGCACTCCTGATCCTGCTCGCCGACGCCTCCCTGCGCGCGATACTCGGCGCCGAGGGCGCCGCCTCCATCCCCACGGGCGTGCCCACGGCCGTGCTCGGCGGCCTCCTCATCGTGGTCCTCGCCCTGCGCCTGCGCGACGCCGGACCGGTCCGCCGACCGCCGGGCGCGGGTGCCGGACCGCGCACCCGGCGACGCTTCCTCGTCGTCCTCCTCGTCGCGGCGACCCTGCTCGTCGCGGCGGTGCTCGTCGGCCTCCTCGCCGGCAGCCTGTGGCTGCGCACGGGGGACCTCTCCCTGTGGCTCCGGGGGACCGCCCCGGACCTGATCGGCCGGGCCCTCGACGAACGGGTTCCCCGCGTGGCCGCCGCCGTGCTCGCGGGCGCGGCGCTCGCCCTGGCCGGGAGCATCGTCCAGGGCACCGTGCGCAACCCGCTCGCTGAGCCGGGACTGCTGGGCATCACCGCCGGCGCCGGCCTCGGGGCTGTGATCGTCGTGACCTCGAACCCGACCAGCGGCCTCCCGTCGCTCGTCACCATGTCGGTCCTCACGGGCCTGGCCACGTTCGCCGTGATCGCCGCGCTGGCCTGGAGGGGCGCGCTGCGCCCGGACCGGTTCGTCCTGATCGGCATCGGGTGCGGATACAGCCTGACCTCCGTCACGACGTTCCTGCTCCTGAGGGCCGACCCCTGGCAGACCCCGCGCATCTTCACGTGGCTCTCCGGCACGACCTACGGGCGCACCCTTCCGGACGTCGTGCCGGTCGCCGTGGTCCTCCTCGTCGCTGCGCCGCTGATGCTCGGCCTGGCCCGCCACCTCGACCTCCTCGCCGTCGACGAGGACACCCCCCGCATCCTCGGCATGCGGGTGGAGCGGACGCGGCTGGCGCTGCTCACCGTCGCCGCGGTCCTCGCCGCCGTCAGCGTGGTCGCGGTCGGGGTCGTCGGCTTCGTCGGACTGGTGGCGCCCCATCTCGCCCGTGCGCTGGTGGGCGCCCGGCACGGGCGCAGCATTCCGGTCGCGATGCTGGTGGGCGGACTGCTGGTCTGTGTCGCGGACACCCTCGGCCGCACACTCATCGCACCGTCCCAGATGCCGGCCGGACTCATGATCGCCCTGGTCGGTGCCCCCTACCTCGTCTGGCTGCTGCGCCGCTCCCGCACATGACCCCCCGTGTCCGTACGCGCGAGCCCGAGGACCGTCCGGCCCCGAACCCCGGGGCACACGCCGGAGCACGGTCACGGGCGCACGACCGCCCGGTCCCGCGCGCGTACGCGAGCGGAGGCCCCGCCCGTCGCCCCGCCACCGTCCGCCCGATCCCCACCAGGAGAATCACATGCCACCCCGTCGCCCCGACGCCCGCGACCACGGCGTCGTCGTCCCGTTCGATCCGACGACCCCGCCCGCGCAGCTGGAGCGGATCGCGCCCGCCCGGGTCCTCGAACGCTGGGGAGCGGTCGACCGCTCGGCATACGCACCCGAGATCGTGGCCGTCCCCGACGACGCGGGGGAGGGCTGGGCCGGCGCCGCGCTGGTGACGGCGCGCCCGCGGACGGCCTACACGAAGATCGTCGACGCCGTCGGCGACGTGCCCGCCGCCGTGGAGGCGGTCGTCGCGCACGCCCGCGGCCGAGGGCACGTGCAGGTCAAGTGGGAGGGGTGGACGGTGAGTGCCGCGCAGGCCGCGGCCCTCGGCTTCGAACCCCTGCGGGCCCCGGCCGGGTCGGAGGAGGACGCGAGCCGCCCGCGCACGGGCCACGTGCGCTGGCTGGGCGGGGGCGGAGCGGCCGAGCCGCCGTACTACCGGCAGTCGACGAACTTCACCTGCGGTGCCGTCGTCGCCCTGATCGCGCAGGTGTACGCGGGGGCGGTGCCCGGGGAATCCCTCGACCGTCCGGCGGAGCTGACGCTGTGGCGCGACGCGACGAACTTCCCCGCCTGCGAGCCCGTCGGGCTGGGCGTCGCCGTGCGCCGCGCGTGGCCGTCGTCGCCCGTCACGGTGTTCCTCGACACGGACCGGCCCGTCCTCCTCGATTCCTACTCCGAGGAGGAGGGGGAGTGGCGCGCCGTCCTCCAGCGCGCGTCGCGGGCGGACGCGGCGGAGTCCGGAGTCCCGCTCGACCCGCACCGTCTCTCCCTGGCCGCCGTCCGAGGCGCGATCGCCCGGGGCGACCGCATCCTGCTGCTGGTCTCCCTGGACGCGATGCAGGGGTTCGACGTGCCGCACTGGGTGCTCTGCCACGGTGCCGTACCGGGCGCCGTCGTGATCGAGGACCCGTGGACCAACGACACCACGGGGGACACCTGGGTCGACGCCCACCTGCTGCCCGTGTCCGACTCCGCGCTCGACGAGATGTCGGCGATGGGACAGGACGGCTACCGCGGCGCGGTGGGCATCGGGACGCCGCAGGGCGGCAGGCCCCCTCGCCACAGGTGAGTCCACCCCGCGCCCCCTGGCCGGTGCGCCCCGGCCGGCCGGTCAGGCGGCGAGTACCCCGCGCAGGAAGTCCCGCACGGCCAGGGCGTAGCCGGACGGGTCGTCGCGGTGCACCCAGTGCCCGCAGCCCGGCAGCACCCGCAGCCGGGTCCCGGCCCGGCGCGCGGCCATCTCCGCGGCCTGCCACGCGGACAGCAGCGGGCTGAGCCCGCCGCGGATCAGCAGGGCGGGGTGGGAGGATCCCAGCCAGTCGGTCCAGAAGTTCCCGACGTTGCCGTGCTGGGCGGCCATCACGTCCCGGTGGTCGAACCTCATGCGCCACGACCCGTCCCGCTCGTGGGCGCTGTCCATGAAGTACCCGAGCGCGGGCACGCCCTCGCCGACGAGGAACCCGGCCAGTGCGTCCCGGCTCGGGAAGGTCCGCGGCCAGCCGGTGACGTCGAGCACCGGCGGGTCGAGTTCCGAGGCGTCGGTGACGGCCCCGGCGTCCTCGACGACCAGGGCGCGCACGAGCCCGGGGTGGCGGGCCGCCAGCTGGTAGGCGGTCACCCCGCCGAGGGAGTGGCCGAGCACGAGCGCCGGGCCGAGGCCGAGGTGCCCCAGGAAGGCCGCCGCGTCCTCGACGAAGGCGTCGCGGCCGAAGTCGCCGCCGTGCTCGGAGAGCCCGTGGCCGCGCTGGTCGAGGGCGATGATCCGGAACTCCGGCGCCAGGTGCGGCGCCAGCCCGGCGAAGGAGGAGGCGCGGCCGAACGCGCCGTGCAGGGCGACCAGCGGGACGCCGTCGCCGCCGAGGTCGAGGTGGCTGAAGGCGCGGCCGCGCAGTGTGACGGGGGTCTGGGCGATCATGGGGGCGGTCGGCTCCTCGGGTCGGGTGAGCGCGGCGTCGTGGGTGGCCGGCGGCCCCGCGCGGGCACGTCAGGGGCCGTCGGCCCGAACCGTCGCGGCGTAGCGCGCGGCCAGGGCGTGGAAGGCCAGCTTCGGCTCCCAGTGCCCGTCGTCGGGGGACAGCCCCGACTCCGGGGCCGGCGGGCGCACGATCCCGAAGCTCGCCATGTCCAGGTCGCGCTCGGGGTCGGGGGAGTAGTGGCAGTCCCCCTCGATGAACATGCACACGAACGCGCCCATCACGTCCTCGGTCTCGTACACGTCCAGCATCTCGCCGATGACCTCCGCCTGGACGCGTTCGTCCCGGACGTGGCCGCCCGTGACACGCCGGTCGTCCAGGTCGTCCCAGTCCATGATGTCGCCCCCGGATCCCCCCTGGTACCGCGCCGCCTCGTACGAGCAGCAGCCGAACTCGGTGACCAGGACCGGTTTGCCCGTCGCCCGCAGCCGTCGCAGCCCCTGCCGGTAGGTGTCGCGGGTCAGGACGTCCATGTAGTAGTCGACACCGATGACGTCGAACGGGGTCCAGTCCACGCTCTCCCAGGTCCCGGAACCGTAGGTGAGGGGGCCGCCGAACCGCGTCCGCGCGGTGGAGGCCAGCTCGCCCAGCAGACGGTCGAGGCGGCGGTTGAACAGGGGCAGCAGCGGGAACAGCGGGCCCAGCGCCGCGGTGCGCGCGCCGAAGTCCCGTCCGGGGACGATCCCCCGCGCGAAGATGCTCAGCTCGCATCCCACGTTGACGCCGACCCGGTCCGGGTGCTCCTCGCGCAGCCGCTCGGAGAACTCCGCCGTCCGCGCCAGGCGTGCGACGATCTCCTCCCGGGCGCCGTCGACGAGCCGCGGCTGGACCCACACGTACAGCCCGCGGGCCAGGGCGAGGCGGGCCGCCTCCTCCAACCGCCCCAGGTCCTCCCCGAACACCGTCACCGCCGTGCAGTGCAGGTCCTCGCGGATCACCCGCATCTCCTCGTCCACCACGTCGGGCCGCCAGCGGGGACGCGAGTGCTGCCCGGGCACGTAGCTGGAGCCTACGTCGTACAGGACCCCCTTCTGGCCGAGGCCGCGGCGCGGCCCGGGAGCGATCGGGGGCGTCCCCCGGACCAGGTCGGGGCGGCGGGCGCGGAGCAGGTACACGGCCCAGAAGGCCGCCAGGGCGGGCCCGAACACCAGGAGCGCCTCCCACAGGGCGGGCGCCTGGAGCAGGCGCAGGTCGAGGGACGCGGTCACGACTCCGCCGGCGACCAGGGCCGTGCGCGTGGCCAGTGACGTCCACAGATCACCGGTGGTCATGCGCAGGACCCCGGCGAACACCCCCAGGAAGAACAGGGACCCGGTGTTCGCGAGCGAGCCGGTGACCAGGGCCGCGGAGACGGCGAACAGCGCCGCCTGGGCCAGGAGGGCGGTCCAGGGGGCGAACCGCTGACCCAGGACCCCCTGCACGTAGCCGCGGAAGACCAACTCCTCGGGCAGGAGTTGCGCGACCAGGATCAGGGGCACCACGACCGCCAGGGCCGTGGCGGCGTCGGCGGTGGCACCGGACCGGACGGAGGCCGCGCCCACCGCGACCGCGCCGCCCAGGACCAGTGCGGTGGTGAGGAGAACCGCGAGGACGGCGAGCAGGGGCGCCGCCCAGCCCCGGGGGGAGCGGCCCAGGCCGAACGAGGTGAGGGGGAGGCCGTCCAGGAAGCGGGCCGCCGCCCACACCAGCGGTACCACCGTGACCACGGCGAGGGCGGCCCTCACCGCCAGGGCGGCGGGATCGGCGCCGGAGGCGTCCGAACCCGGGAGCAGGGCGGTGGCCGCGGTGGCGGCGACCCCGGCGGCGGTGGCCGCCGCCGCGACGAGGAGGGCCCGCACGAGCGGGCCCGTGCGGGGCCGGGGCGCTGTGCCCGTCGGAGCCGGCGCCCGCCGAGGCGGGGATGCCTTTTCCGGTCGGGGTTCCTGCCCCGACGCGGGTCCGTGATCGGTCATGCTGACCCCTTCGCGATAAACTCCGTACGCCGTTCGGCTTGTCGAACAGTGTACGGAGTTTTAGGGAGGAGACAACGGTGGCCGACGACCACGACCCCAGGACCACCCTCGAACTGCTGTGGGACGGACCGGGGCGGCCCCGGCGCGGTCCCCGGCACCAGCTCACCGTCGCCGCCCTCGTCGCCGCCGCCGTGGAGGTCGCGGAGCAGGAGGGCGTCGACGCCCTGTCCATGCGCAGGGTCGCCGCCCGGCTCGGCGTGGGGGCGGCCACCCTGTACACCTACGTCCCCGACAAGTCGGCCCTGGCCGCCCTCATGGTGGACACGATGATCGGCGAGGCGCCGCTGCCGCACACCCGCCCCGGGACCTGGCGGGACCGGGTCGAGGCGTGGGCGCGCGAGGAACTGCGCGGGTACCGCGCGCACCCCTGGCTCGTCCGCCTGGTGAACTCCGGCCAACCGGTCGGCCCCCACGCCTTCGCCTGGACCGACTCCGCGCTCCGCGTCTTCGACGGCACCGGGCTGACCGGCGACGAGGCGCTCACCGTCGTCGAGGCCGTCGACGGCTACGTCCGGGGCCACGTCGCCAAGGTGGTCGACGCCGACCGCGCCGCGCGGTGGACCACGCCCGACGGGCGCACCTGGGACTCGGCGCAGGACGCCTTCCTCGCCACCCGCGCCGAACCCGGCCGCTATCCCGCGGTCGAACGCCTCACCGGCGCCCCCACACCGGAGGAGGTGTTCGAGGAGGGCCTGGCGTGGCTCCTGGACGGCGTCGGCCAGCGGATCAGGGAGCGCGCCGACGGGTAGCCGCGCCTTGCTCCGCCAGGACGCCGGGGGATGGGGGGCCGGACGCGCCCGTTCCCTCCGTCCGGGACCGGACAAGGCCTCCCTTCTCCCTTCCGCGGCCATCGCCGGCCCGGCCGACACCTCCCCGGGGTGGTGTCGGCCGGGCCGGTCGTGACGGTCTCCGTGTCCGGTGTCAGGGCCGCAAAGCGATGGTGACCCGTTCGGTGACGCCGTTCACGGTGACGGCGAGGTCGACGGTCGCCTCTGCCAGCGCGCTGAACCGGCCTGTCGCCGGGTCGAACGCGGCGGCGTGACCGGCCTCGGCATCCTCGGCCGGACCGATGTGGACGTCGTCGGAGCCGGACCAGTCCGCGCTCACCGGGTAGGCGACCGGTACCGCGGTGCCGTCGTTGTCCACCGTCGCGGTGACCTCGGCCTGTTCACCGACACCGACCGAGCCCGGCGCGTCCAGTTCCAGCCCGTCCACGTGGGGGCGCAGCTCGGTGGCCACCCAGTCGGTCGCGGGATCGCCGTCGCTGTCGACGCCCCACAGCGACCAGCCGGTGAAGCCGCCGTCCGCGGGGCCCGCCGAGGGGTTCTTGCCGACGTTGCCGTTGATGACGTAGGGCACGCCGTCCACCCGGTTCGCGTGGAACAGGCCGGCGTGCGCGCCGATGAACGCCGCACCCCTGCCGGTCTCGGACTGGAACTCGGCCAGCCAGCTCTCGACGGTGGCCGCCTCCTTGCGGTCCGACAGCTCGCTCGCCCTGGTGGGCAGCGGATCGCGCAAGGGCACGTGCTGGGCCACCACGACCGACGTCACAGCGGGGTCGTCGGCCGCGCGGTCGAGCTCTTCGCGCAGCAGCGGTAGCTGCGACCAGTCGCCGGCCCGGTAGGAGAGCCGTGCCGTGTCCAGGAGGACGAACCTGGTGCCGTGGTGGTCGACCACGTGCCGGGTCTCCCCGAACGCCTCCCGGAAGTTGTCCAGCACGCCGTCGGACACCTCGTGGTTGCCCGGCACGTAGTAGTAGGGCAACTCGCCCTCCAGTTCCTCGTCGAGGATGCGTCGGGCGAGCGCGAAGTCCTCCGGAGCGGCCTCGTCGACGAAGTCGCCGTTGACGATGAGGAACTCGGCGTCGCTGGCGCGGATCTCGCGGAGCGCGCGCCGTGTGCGGGCGACGATCTCGCTGTCCGGGTCACGGGCGACGAACTGTGCGTCGGACACGACGGCGAACCGCCAGTCCCGGTCGGCCACGGTCCCGCCGGGCGCCACCACCCGGTCGACGACCGCTTCGCCGGGTGGCAGGTCCACCGGTGGCGGCACCATCGCGGTCAGCTCGTCGACGATCACCTCGCCGTGGTAGCCGGCGTCCGGCTCGGTCTCGGCGAAGTAGAGGCGGCGCAGCGACAGCGGGTACCGCGTGCCCGGCGGTACGTCGAAGACCAGCTGCTGCCAACCCGGTTCGTCGAGGTGGCCCGCACGCAGCGCGGGCAGCAACTGACCGGAGCCGTCCCATACCTGGAGGCTGGCCCACTCCCCGTCGCCCTCGGCGTGCACCCAGGCACGTAGTTCCTGCGGCTGGCCGGGGATCTCCAGTTCTCCGCCGGGCGGCAGGACGCCGCCGGTACGGGTCCCGGTCGAGGCGGTGAAATCGTAGGTCAGCCCCACCGCTGCACCGTTCCGTCCCTCGGTCACCGCGACGTCTCCGTCCGCGCGCTCGCCGAAGTAGGACCAGTCGGCCGCGTCCTCGAAATCGGCGACGACGGTCTCCTCCAGGCCGACGGTGACCGCGAAGGTCGTCTCGACGTCGGCGACCCGGATGGTGGCGACCGCGGCCCCGCTGTCGGTGGCGGCGTGGATCTCGAACCGCCCGTCCTCGGTCACCGACACCCGCGCGACGGTGTCGTCGACGGTCAGCTCGACGTCGGCCGGCTCGACGGGCGCGGCGAACCCGTGGGTGTCGTAACCGGTCACCTCGATCACCGCGGACGCTGCGGAGTCGGCGAGCCCCACCCGTGCGGACGTGGTCCCCAGTCGGGCCAGCTCACCCAGCACGGTCAACTCGATGTCTCCTGTGGCGCTCCGCCGGCCGGCGGTGACGGTGGTGGTGCCGGCCGAACGGGCGGTGAACACGCCGCCGCGGTCCACCGTGCCGATCCGGTTGTCGCCGGATCGCCAGTGCGGTTCCGCCTGGACCGGTGCGTAGGTCTCGTCGTGGCCGGCCGCGGTGAGCGTCCGCGTCAGGCCGGGGAACACCCGGTCGGGCCGGGCCGGTGCGACATAGGCGGAGCCGTCGCCGCGTTCGGGTTCGATCCGCGTCCCGACCCAGAAGCCGTCGAGCCGACCGCTGCCCTCGGGGGCGAACAGGGCGAGTCCGTTGGGGACGGGGCGCTCCTCCCCGTCCGAGGGCCGGTTCTCGACCCTCACCCGCTCGGCGCCGGGCTCCCGTGCCACCATGGTGGTCGAGCCGCCACCGTCGAGGTTGAGTGCGGTGTGCGCACCGGCCTCGACCATCATCTCGCCCAGCTCGTCCAGGCCGACGCCCTCGGCGAAGGACGGCTGCCGGCCGTCGACGCTGAGCAGGTACATCTGCGATCCGTCCTCGGAGAATCCGATGGCCGTGCGCGGGGCGCCCGGAGTGTTGGCGCTCTCGCCGCCCCGCTGGACCTCACCGTCGACGACGAGCAGCTGACGGCCGTTCAGCGCGGCGTGAAGTTCCCTGTCCCCGCCGGCCCGTGCGTCGTAGTCGATGCCGACCGGATCGCCCACGGCCAGGTCGGACAGGGCCGCGGCCCCGCCCTCGCGACCGACCAGGACGAAGGCGTCGTCGGCGATCCCACCCTCGCGCGGCTCCTCCACGATCTCGCTGACGACACCGTCGGTGACGACGACCTCCAGCGTCTCCGTCGCGTCCTCGACCGCCCGGCACCGGCAGTACGTCCCCCACAGCGGGGTGAACGCGGCGATCCCTCCGGTCTCAAGTACTGGTTTGTTGATCGCGTCCAACGACGGGCTCTCTCCGGTCGGCAGCTCGACGGTGCCGTCGAAGAACACCTCGCCGATCGAGCCGAGCCCGTCGGGCGTGAAGATCGCAGCCGACCCACGGTAGTCGTCGGTGACCGGGGACTGGATCACCTCACCGCTCCGCACGGCCACGCCCTGCGGCGCGCCGGAGGCGTTGATGTCGAAGAAGTCGCCGTTCACCGCGGCGACCGCACCGGCCCGGTCCGCCTGGGCGCTCAACGGCTCCCGACCCGTCACCTGTCCGGGGAACAGGTAGTCGACGCTGACCCCGCCGGTGAGGTCGGCGGTCAACAGGTCGCCCTGCAACCAGGTGGGCGCCCCGGTGTAGCCGTCCGGCCCGTAGGCCTCGAACGAGTTCAGCGTGACACCGGGGGCGACCGGGCGTTCGGCGTCGAACGTCTCCAGGCGCGGCTCAGGGGCGTCGACCGGTGCGATCGAGCCGTCCGGTGGGATCTCGACGGTCTCGCTGAACCCGGTGTGATCGCGCAGGTCCTCACGCACCGTGCTCGCACCGGCGGACGGAGCGAGGGAGAGGGTGAGCACCAGGACGGAACCCGCGGCCACTGCGGTACGCGTGCGTGAGCGAATCGACCACCGGCGATGCATGGGAAGCCTCCGAGGGGGTTCGGGGGACGGCGGAGAGCCCTCTGTGGTGACTTCCTACCATCGAGCCGATCGATTGTGTAGGAAGTGAACGGGCCTCGAATCCTGTTCGACCCCCTGGCCGGGGCCGTCCATACGGAGGCTTGACCAGCGAACACGCCCGCTGGCCGACAGCGTCAGGAGGGGGCTGGGCGAGCCCGCCCGTACCAAGATTTCACCTGGGGACCGCCCGTCCGCCCTGCGGAGCCCGACGGCACGCGTCGGACCGTCTCGGTCAGACGGAGACCGGAGTCAGACGGAAGACGGGGATGAGCCGGTCCGTGCGCCGTTCGTACAGAGCGAAGTTCGGCCAGACGAGGCACATGAGCGACCAGGCCCGATCGCGTTCGTGGAAGGTGAGTTCCTCCGCGTCGACCTCGACGCTCCGCCCCGACTTCTGGACGAGGGCGGTCGGGGCCTCTCTGAGGTTGTGCACCCAGTCAGGTGCCCTGGGCGCACCGAAGGACGAACCGGCGACGAGCAGGTGCGCGCCGTCGCGGACGCACAGCAGGGGCGTCCTGCGCGGCTCACCGCTGACCCGCCCGCTGACCGTGAGCATGATGTTCGGCAGACCGGCGATGTCGAGTATCCCGACATGGCCGCCGCTGACCCGGTGCAGGCCCCGATCGAGCCGGGTGATCCAGGGCAGCAGTCCCGGCATGGACGAGATGGCGCCGATCCGCACGGCGAGCGGGGTCAACAGTCCCATGGCCGCATCGTACGGGCGGCGTGGCCGCGTCCACCACAGCCCACTCCGCCACGGCGGCCCGGCCCCGGAAAACACCAGGTCCGCCGCCGTCGCGGTGAGCTGCTTCGCGACGAGTGCCCGGGTGTGCTCGACCGTGGGCGTCCCGTTGCCCGGGGGCCAGGTCGCGGAGCTCAGCTGCGTACGACCCGCCCGGCTGCCCGTCCCGGCGGGTGTCCCGTGCAGGGGCAGCCGTACACGCCGGAGCCTCAGACGTGGAAGGGCACCGTGGTGACGACGACCTTGGCGAGCGGGCGGAACGCCCGTCGGAGCCGGGCGGCCGTGTGGCCGTGCAGGAACCTGTGCCTCCAGTGCCGGACCACGATCTCCGGGAGGATGATGGTCAGGGTCAGGTCCGGGCGTTGGCGGTGCAGGGCCTCGATGTAGTTGACCAGGGGCGCGATGATCACGCGGTAGGGGGAGACCACCACCTCCAGGGGCAGGTGCCCGCCCCACTGGGTCCAGTAGCCGCGGAACCGCTGTGCCTCCGCGTCGGTCGGGCTGACGTGCAGCGCGAGGACCGGCTGTTGCAGCGAGGCGGCGTAGGCCAGGGCCCGCATGCTGGCCAGGTGCATGGTCTCGACGGGCACGACCGTCAGGTGGTGGATCTCCTCCGGTGTCTCCTCCTTCTCCTCTCCCCGCGGCTGTGGGAACACGGGCCGGACCGCGTGCGCCCCCTTCCGGGGCTGCCCCCGCTCCGCCCCGGACACGGTCGGTCGCACGCTCGCGGGTGTGGCGTCGCGCGGCAGTTCGATGGCGTGCGGGTGCAGTCGCAGGGCGGTGTCCACGGCCTTGTAGTGCCGGCGGATCCGTGTGGCCACCAGGACGAGCAGCCCGACGGTGAGCATGGCCACCCAGGCCCCGGCGGTGAACTTGGTGACGGCCGCCGTCACGAGGACGACCGCGGACAGCACCGCCCCGGCCGCGTTGACGGTCAGACTCCGACGCCACCTGTCCGTGCGCCGCCGCCACCAGTGCACGACCATCCCGGTCTGGGAGAGCGTGAACGCGAGGAAGACGCCGACCGCGTACACGGGGATGAGGGAGGTCGTGTCACCGTTGAACACGACGTAGATGATCACCGCGGCGGTGGACAGCAGGATGATCCCGTTGCTGTAGGCGAGACGGTCGCCCATGCGCAGGAAGGTCTTGGGGGCGTACCGGTCCCGTGCCAGCAGGGACAGCACCCGGGGGAAGTCGTTGAAGGCGGTGTTCGCGGCGAGCAGGAGGACAGCGGCGGTCGAGGCCTGGACGAAGACGTACATCCACCCCGAGCCGAAGGTGCCCCGGGCGAGCTGGGAGAGCACGGTCTGATGGGGCGTCGGGGTGACGCCGTTGAAGTGGATCAGGACGACGAGGCCGGAGAAGAGGACGACCAGGATGCCGATCATCCAGGTCAGGGTTGTACGTGCGTTGCGCCATTCAACCGGTTGGAACACCGGAACCGCGTTGGAGATCGCCTCGACGCCGGTCATGGCCGTGGAGCCTGAGGCGAACGCGCGCATGACGAGCAGGACTCCGACGCTCTCCACCACCGGCGGCTGCGGCGCCGGGGTCGGGCTGAACCCCTGGCCGGCGGCGTCGACCACGCCTGCGCCGATGAGCGCGAACATGGCGACGACGAAGGCGTAGGTGGGAAGGGCGAACAGCGCCCCCGCCTGGCGTATGCCCCGGAGGTTGCCCGCCAGGAGCAGGGCGATCACCCCGACGCCCAAGGGGACGCTCGCGGGAGCCAGGGCCGGAACGACCGAGGTGACGGCGGCAGTGCCGGCGGAGACCGAGACCGCCACCGTCAGGATGTAGTCGGTCATGAGGCCGGCCGCCGCGACCAGGCCGGGGCGCCGTCCGAGGTTGTCCCCGGCCACGGTGTAGGCGCCGCCGCCGTGCGGGTAGGCGCGGATGGTCTGGCGGTAGGCCAGCCCCACCGTCAGCATCATGAGCGCGATCGTCGCCGCGATCGGCAGGGAGTAGGACAGGCCGACCGTTCCGGCGAGGATCAGGACGGCCAGCATGGCCTCGGGCCCGTAGGCCACCGACGACAGCGCGTCGGCCGAGAGCACCGGCAGCGCGAGGAGTTTGCGCATCCGCTCCCTGACCAGGGCCGTACTCCTCAGCGGTGCGCCGAGGAGCAACCTGCGGGCGCGGTAGCCCAGCCGCCCCGGCCCGGTGGGCGGCAACTCGGCCCGCCGGAGGGTCTCGGCCCCCGTCCCACCCATGCCGGCGACCCGGACGTGGCGGAAGAGCCCCGTGGGCCGTACCTGCGAGGCCGGGGGGAACGTGCCCTGATCGGGGTCGACCGGCAGTGCACGCCGCCATGCCTCGGGGGTGTCCGCCACTTCCTGCCAGGCGCGCCCGATCTGACGCAGGACGCCGAGCTGCTGATCGTCGAGTCCCGGAAGGGCGGCGGCGGGACTGGGCGGCGCTCCGCTCCGTTCCTCCCGGGTGCCGCCCGCACCCGTCCGGCCATCCTCCATGCGGCCCAGTATCACGCGCGTGTCGGCCGGGCGGCGGGAGCCGCGCGGGGTCGCGCCGACCGGGTTCGTCCTCAGGCCGTTCCCGGGACTCCGGCGGCCCGCCGCGCCCCCGCACGCGTCACGCCCCCTGGTCGCACGACCCGGACCGGGGCCGGAGCGCGGCCCACGACCCGCCGCCCGGTCCCGGACGAGCCGGACGGCCTCAGACGCTCTCCACGCACAGGGTGGACCCGTCGACCCTGACGACGGCGTCGTTCCCCGCCACGTCCTCGCACGGGACGCGGAAACCCGAGACCGAGGTGGGGTCGGACTCCAGCAGGGCCTCGCCGGGTCGGACGTCGAGCACCGAGTATCTGCTGTTCGCGGCAGCACAGGGCACTTCCACGTACGAGGAGGCCGCCGATTCCCCGACATCGGCCAGGCAGTCACCGACCTCGATGTCGGATGTGCCGTCGTTGACCAACTGACCCGCCCAGGCGGCGAACCCCGGATGGTTGGCGTACAGCAGGAGGGTGACGACCGCTGCAGCGAGGGCGAACCACCAGCCGCTGTTGCCGTCTCCCTCCTTCTCCGGCGGCTTTCCGCCCGTCGAAGCATGGTTCGTCCTCGGCGGTCTCCCGGCTCCCGGTGTGCTCGCGCCGGCCTCCCACCGCCCGGCGCCCGCAGGTGGTCTCCAGGCGTCTCCGACGCTCCGGAGGAACTGGAAGCTGCCCGGCCACTCGCCCCGACGGGAGCTTCGGATCCCGTGGCGGGTCGCGGCGGGGTAGGACGCTCGGCCCGGACGGATCGTGAAGGTGACACGACCGCCGTCCTTCAGGGTGATCAGGCCCGCGTGGACAGCGGCCAGGCCTACCGAGGAGTCGTCACTGTAGACCCCGTCGCCCCAGACCGAGCCCTCGCCGGCGTCCCCGCCGGGAGGGAGGACGTAGGTGAAGGACTCATGGTTGCGCCCGCGGTACGCCACGGCGGTGGTGTCCCAACCCGCACTGGTCTCGCGCGCCTGCGGTTTCTCCCTGCCCGGGGGCGCTTCGCGCCCGTAGTCCCTCCGGGCGGCGGGGATCCGCTCCCCTTCTTCCGTTTCTTTCCTTTCTTTCGCTTCTTCGCCTTTTTGGGCGGTATGGGAGCCTTTCCGCCCTCCGGGTCGACGAGGGTCAGGAGCATGGTCTTGTGTGCGTCGATGACCTCGGTGACCGTGTCCGGTGGCCAGGCCGCCGCATCGTCGGGCGGTCCGTCCCCGGCGGCGTCGCCGCATTCCTCCAGCACCCGCGCCGGTGAGGGCCGCTCATCCGGGTCCTTGGCCAGGCAGCGTGCGACTGTCCCGGCCAGTGGGTGGGGGAGCCCGGTCAGGTCGGGGTCCTGGTGCACGATCCGGTACGTGACGGCGTGGGCCGCACCGTCACCGAACGGATGGCGTCCGGTGGCGGCGTAGGCGAGCAGGCACCCCAGGGAGAACACGTCCCCGGAGGGGCCGACGTCCTCTCCCCGGGCCTGTTCCGGGGACATGAACGCCGCGGTGCCCATGATGGTGCCGGTGAGCGTGTGCGAGGTGACGTCGAGGGCCCGGGCGATGCCGAAGTCGATGAGCCTGGGCCCGTGTTCTCCCAGGATGACGTTCCCGGGTTTGACGTCCCGGTGGACCACGCCCTTGGAATGGACCAGATGGAGGGCTTCCGCCAGTCCTGCACCCATACACGTCACCGAGGCGAGGGGCATCGGACCGTGGTCGATCACGGCCTGGTGGAGCGTGGGACCGGGGATGTAGGCGGTCGCGAGCCAGGGCGGGTCCCCGTCGGTGTCGGAGTCCACGACCTCGGCCCCGTAGAAACCGCCCACCCGGCGTGCGGTCCTGACCTCCGTGGCGAAGCGCCGCCGGAACTCCGGGGCAGCCGCGATCTCGGGGCGGACGGTCTTCACGGCCACCACGTGCCCACCGCGTGAACGGCCGAGGTAGACCACGCCCATGCCGCCGATGGCCAGCCGCCTGTGCAGCGTGAAACCACCGATCCGGGTCGGGTCCTGGTTCTGCAGGGGGGACGCCATGACACCGCCTTCCGGAGGGGCTCTCCTCGGACCGGTCGGATCATGTCAGAGGTGCGTGCGTTCGGCTACGCTCCGTCCGCTATCGGCCATCGCTCCGGGGCCGAGGGCAGGAGCGATGCCCGCCTGACCGGCGCCGGCCCGGGTGTCCACCGTTCCACAGGCCGGACCGGTGGCCCGTGCCCGCAGACGTCGGCAGACGCGGAGCCGGGAGGCCGTTCCCGGGACTCCGGCGGCCTGCCGCGCTCCCGCACGGGACGGAACGCGCGCACCGAGCCCCCACGTGAATGCGCGAGGCGACCACTTCGGTCGGGGTAATCCATGATTCCCATATTCCCTTATGTCAGAAAAAAGGGAATATCGGACTGATGTTCCCGGAGGTGTGGAGCTCGGAGGGGCTGGTTGCGGTGCGGTTTTTTCAGCGTCTCCGGAAGGCATTCTCCCCGGTCAGGATCACCCGCGGCTATTTTGCTCGTTGTCGGGGAGAATCGGATTTCTCCATCGCATTGACAAAAACGGCGATTGCGGAAGAAGATCGACCGACAAGGGATTCGCACGGGACCGCCTCCCGTCCGGGCGGGCTTTCCTCCGGATTCTCCGCACGTGCTCGACCGCGGTCCTTTTTCATGTCAGCCGTGAACGGGGGAGTGCCGTGGTGGACGCCGGTGACGATGACGGCGAGAGGGCCGAACGCGTGAGCGAGCCGGTGCTGGTCGCGGCCGGGGTGGCCGACCTGGTGTTCAGCCGGGTCGGAGGGGCCCTGCGCGGAGCCAGGTCTCTGCTGGCGCGGTCGGACCTGGCCGAGCTCGCCCGGGACGGCCGGGAGGAGCTGCGGCAGCGGGGGCAGCTCGCTCTGCAGCGCTACGTGGCGGTGCCCGAGTGCCACATGGAAGTGCTGGCCCGGCGGGTCGCCCACCGCACAGGGCAGAGCGATGGCTGAGACCCAGGAGCAGATCCTGCTCAGAGCGCGGGTGGACGCGGCGCTCCAGGTGTTCGCGCGGCAGGAGGCGAACAGGCTCATCGCCATCGACGTCGACCTGCTTCCGGTGGCCGAGCAGCTGCTCGCGGCGGTGAACGGCGGCAAGCGCCTGCGCGCGGCGTTCTGCTACTGGGGCTGGCGCGCCGCCGGACAGCCGGACAGCGACGCCCTGGTCAGGGCCGCCGCCGCGATGGAGCTGCTGCACGCCGCGGCCGTCATCCACGACGACCTCATCGACGAGAGCGCGATGAGACACGGCCTGCCGAGTGCTCACGTCGCCCTGAGCGCGGCGCTCACCGGCAGGGCGCGCCCCCGTGCCGGGGGACGCTCCCTGGCCATGCTGACCGGGGACCTGCTGATGTCCTGGGCCGCGCAGCTGTTCGTCTCCTGCGGCCTGCCCTCGGCCTACCTGTCCCGTGCCCGCGATCTGTGGGCGGTCATGGCCAGGGAACTGATCGCCGGGGAGTGCCTGGAGGTCCTGCGTACCGGGTCCGCGCCCGACACGGCCAGGTCGCTCCAGGTGGTCCGGTACAAGACGGCCAAGTACACGGTCGAACACCCCCTGCGCATCGGCGGTGCCCTGGCCGGCGCACCGGCTCCGCTGATGGAGGCCTTCACCGCCTACGGGCTCCCCCTGGGCGAGGCGTTCCAGCTGCGCGACGACCTGCTGGGGCTCTTCGGCGACCCGGAGGTCACGGGCAAGTCGAACCTGGACGACATCCGCGGCAACCGGCCGACCGCCCTGTTCTCCGAGACCTGGTCGGCCGCCACCGCGGCCGAGCGCCGGGAACTGCGCGGTCTGGTCGGCAGACACGGACTCGACGGCGAGGGCCTGTCCCGGGTGCGGTCGATCACGCTGCGCACCGGGGCCCCAGGCCGGGTCGAGGAGATGATCGCCCAGCGCGTCGAGGCGGCGACCGACGCACTCGTCCGCGCCGATCTGCCGGACGAGGCCACCGCAGCACTGTCCCTGATGGTCGCCGCGGCAGCGGCCCGTCAGTCCTGACCTGTCGAAAGGCCCCGATGCCCTACACACCCGAGTCCATGGACGCCCTGCGTCTCATGGGGGACGAACTCGCGGACGCGACCGTCGAAGAACTGTTCCGCCGCGGGGAGGTCGGCAAGTTCAACACCCTCATGCGCTACTTCAGCACGGTCGGCCAGGAGCTGCCCGACGGGATGCCCGACGCGGCCCGCGAGTACCTGCACGCCACCGCGGCGCCGCCGGCCTGGGTCGACTGGGGAGAGATGGAGAAGGCCCGGCTGTTCTTCATCGACAACAACGTGCACATATCCACCGCCCTGGCCTTCTCCGCGATGCCCGCCTGCTACGTCGTCCCGCACGTGGCCAAGCTGCTCAGCGCCACCCACGCCCTGGAGTACCCCTCGCGGCGCATGGCCGAGACCGGGCAGTTCACCGTCCACCTGATGCAGCCCGACGCCTTCGAGGCGGGGAGCAGGTTCGTCCCCGCGGCCCAGAAGGTGCGCCTCCTGCACGCCTCGATCCGCTACCACATGCGCCGTGAGGGCCGCTGGGACGTGGACGCGCTCGGAACGCCGATCTGTCAGGAGGACATGATCGGCGGTCAGATGATCTTCTCCATCCAGGTCCTGGACGCACTGCACCGCCTGGGCATCCACATGTCGGTCGACGGGGCGGAGTCCTACCTCTACGCCTGGCGCATCGTCGGCGCGATGCTCGGGGTCAGCCCCGAACACGCCCCGACCGACATGGAGGAGGCCCGGCGGTTCTCCGACCTCTACATGACCCGGCACATGGGCCCCTCGGAGGAGGGTGCGCGGCTGACCCGCCAGCTCATCGACCTCTACGAGGAGGTCGTCCCCGGCACCCTCCTCGACCCGGTGGTCGCCGCCCTCGTCCGCTACCTCATCGGGGACACCTGCGGCGACTGGCTCCAGGTGCCGCGCACCGGATGGGACACCGCGGTCAAGGCCTCGCCCGCCCTGCTCGGGATCCTGGAGCACATCGAGGACCGATCACCGCTGGGGGAGTGGGCCCTGGACCGCCTCGGCCACATCACCACCCACCTGGAGCTCAGCTCCCTCACCCGCGGCCGGATCATGCAGTACGCCATTCCCGAACGCCTCAAGAGCGAGTACGGCGTCGCCTCCGCCGCCCCCCGGCTCCACCGCTGGACCCCGCCGCCCCCGACGCAGGCCTGAGGGCCGGCCCCTCCGGTGCGCCTCCCGCGGGACGGGTGCCCCGCCGTACCCGACCGGCCCCGCGCCGCGGTTCCCCGGCCACACCGGCACGGAGCGCCCGCCGGGTTCCCGGCAGGGATCCGTTCGGGCACGGGGGGATTGACGCGATCGTCACGCACGGTATAAGCCTGGTGTACAGCTCGCCACCGGAGGTGCGGATGGGAACCGGACGTGTCCGAGAGCGCCGGGCGGGACCCGGGGTGCGCGGCCGGAGACCGGCGACACCCGGCGGGGAGGTCCCGTGATCGTCCTCGGACTGTCCTCCGGAACGTCGGCCGACGGGATCGACGTCGCCGCAGCACGCCTGGAGCTGGACGCCGACCTGGTGCGCCTGACACCGCTGGGCCACCGCACCGTGCCCTACCCGGCGGGTCTGCGCCAGGAGATCCGCGGTGCCCTCCCGCCCGCGGCGACCACGGCGGAGACCGTGTGCCGGCTCGACACCCGCATCGGACAGGCGTTCGGCGAGGCCGCGCGGCTCGGCGCCGGCGAACTCGCCGACGGCCGCGCCGACCTGGTCGCCTCGCACGGGCAGACCCTCTTCCACTGGGTCGAGGGGACCGCGGTGCGCGGGACCCTCCAACTCGGTCAACCCGCGTGGATCGCCGAGGCCACCGGCCTGCCCGTGGTGTCGGACCTGCGCACGGCCGACGTGGCCGCCGGAGGCCGAGGGGCGCCGCTGGCCGCGCTGCTGGACGTCCTCCTCCTCGGAGGGCGCGCCGAACCCGCGGCGGCCCTGAACCTCGGCGGCATCGCCAACGCCACGGTCGTCCGGGACGGCGCCCCGCCCGAGGCCTTCGACACCGGGCCGGGCAACGCCCTGCTCGACGCCGCCGTGCGCCGGGTGACCGGCGGGCGCGCCGACCTCGACGCCGACGGGGCGCTCGCCCGGTCGGGGAGCCCCGACCCCGCCCTGCTGGAAATCCTGCTCGCCGAGCCCTACTACCGGCTGGCCCCGCCCAAGACCACCGGGCTGGAGCTGTTCGGCCCCGACCACCTCGACGCGGCGCTGCGGCGCGCGGGCACGCCGGGCGACGGCGACCTGCTGGCCACCCTGGCCGAGGTCACCGCCGTCACCGTCGCCGACGCGCTGCGCCCCTACGGCGTGGCCGAGGTGTTCGCCTCCGGTGGCGGCACGCACAACCCGGAGCTGATGCGACGGATCGCCGCCCGGCTCCACCCGGCGCGGCTCCGCCCGTTCGACACCCTCGGACTGGACAACGACGCCAAGGAGGCCTACCTGTTCGCGCTGATCGGTTTCCTCACCTGGCACGGGCTCGCCGGGTCGCTCCCGGCCTGCACGGGTGCGCGCAGGGCGCCGCTCGCGGGGCGCCTCACCCCGGGGGCCGGTCCGCTCCGGCTGCCCGAACCGGCGGCCACCGCCCCCGGGCGCCTGCGCGTCGACGCGCAGGTCCCCTGAGCCGCCCGGACGCCCCAACGCCTCCACCCCCACCCCCCCCCCCCCCCCGCGCCCGGTCCCC
>NZ_JAUZMY010000048.1:0-37623 GCF_036327455.1 Nocardiopsis codii
TCGGCATCAACGACGACTTCTTCACCCTGGGCGGCCACTCCCTCCTGGCCACCCAACTCATCGCACGCATCCACACCACCCTGGGCCTACACACCAGAGTCCGCACCCTCTTCGAAAACCCCACCGTGGCCGGTCTCAGCAGCACGTTCGGGACCACCGGCGGCAGCTCCGACAGCGCCGACGACCTAGGGGTGGTCCTCACCTACCGTGCGCACGGTGACCTGCCACCGATCTTCCTCGTCCCTCCCGCCAACGGGCTGAGCTGGTGCTACACGGGCCTTTTGCGGTACCTCCCGCCGGGTCACCCCGTCCACGCCTTCAACGATCCCCGCCTGTCCGCCGGACACGGCGCGGCCCCGATGACGGTGCCCGCGCTCGCCTCCCACTACGCCGAGCAGGTGAACAAGCTCAGCCAGGGCGGCCCAGCGGTCCTCGTCGGCTGGTCGTTCGGGGGAACCGTCGCCCAGCACATGGCGGTCGCCGCGGCAGCCCTCGACGCGCCACCGCGGCAGTTGGTCCTGCTCGACTCCCACGCGGGCGGCGCCGGGCTTCGCGCCCTGGCAGCCGACGCCCGCCGGGTGTTCGCCGCCGCCCTCGACGGAGTCGACGTCCCGCTCCGCGACGGACACGAGCACCCGACCGCCACCGACGCCCGTGCGGCCCTGAAGGAGCGCGGCAGCGCGCTGCTCTCCCTGCCCGACGAGGCCCTGGAACGGCTCTTCCTCGTCTCCCGCCACAACGCCGCCGCACTGGACTCGCACACCTCCCGGGGGTCGGCGGTCCCGACGGTCCTCATCGAGGCGACGGCCGATGGGGCCACTGCGTCCGAGAGCTGGAGAGGCCTGCTCGGCCCCGAGCCGGACGTGCGGCCCGTCGACGCCGGGCACTTCACGATGCTCTCCGCCCAGGCGCTGGGGTCCCTGGGCCCCCTGATCCGCTCCCGGATCGTCCGCGCGTCCACGCGGGCGGCGATCCCGCAGAGCTGAAACACCCCTCCCCCAGTCGCCCGGTAGGAAGGAATCCCCCATGTTCACCCACACCGCCCCCGCCCCACGACCTGGGGCCACAGCGGAGGCGGCACGGTCGTCGGCCTCGATCCTCAGCGTCGGAACCGCCGTGCCCCCGGACTCCTACACCCAGAAGGAACTCCTGGAGATCTTCCGCATCCAGGACCCCAAGGTGAGGTCGGTCTTCCTCAACAGCGCCATCCAGCGCCGTCACCTCACCCTCCCCCCGAGGGCACCCGACGGCACCCGCGTGATGGAGGAGCAGGGCGCACTGCTCCAGAAGCACCGGGCACAGGGCATCGACATGGGGGCGCGTGCCCTCCAGGAGTGCCTGAAGCAGAGCAGTGCCGACATCTCCGACATCGGCTACCTGTGCTGTGTGACCACGACCGGCTTCCTCACCCCGGGTTTCAGCGCCCTGCTGATCAGGGAGCTGGGCATCCCGGAGAGCTGCAGTCGCCTGGACGTGGTGGGGATGGGCTGCAACGCGGGGCTGAACGCGATGAACGCCGTCGCCGGCTGGGCCCGCGCGCACCCGGGGCAACTGGCGGTCATGGTGTGCGTGGAGGCCTGCTCCGCCGCCTACGTCTTCGACGGGACGATGCGCACGGCCGTCGTCAACAGCCTCTTCGGCGACGGGGCGGCCGCGGTGGCCGTCACCGCGGGCCCCGGCCACACCTCCCCCGGTCCCCGGCTGCTGCGGTTCTCCAGCCAGATCATCGTCGACGCCCTTCCCGCCATGCGTTACGACTGGGACGACGACCAGGGGAAGTTCAGCTTCTACCTGGACCCGAACGTGCCCTACGTGGTGGGCGCCCACGCAGAGCGGGTCGTCGACCGCCTGCTGGCCGGCACCGGGCTCAGGCGCAGCGACATCAGGCACTGGCTGGTGCACTCGGGCGGCAAGAAGGTCATCGACTCGGTCATGGTCAACCTGGGCCTGAGCAGTTACGACGTCCGGCACACCGTCAGCGTCCTGCGGGACTACGGCAACCTCTCCAGCGGATCGTTCCTGTTCTCCTACGAGCGCTTCGTCGAGGAGGGTTTCGCCGCTCCCGGAGACTTCGGGGTCCTGATGACCATGGGCCCGGGTTCGACCATCGAGACCGCGCTGTGCCAGTGGTGACACCCCCTACCCACCCCCTGAGAACGGAGACCCCCATGACCGTGACCACGACCGTCCCCGAGAAGACGACCGTCCCGGAACTCGCCGTCGACGGCTCCCTGCCCCTGACCACCGAAACCGTCGCGGCGCTGGAAGCCTTCTGCGACACATGCGAGGACGCCGGCCCCGGGGCGGTGGGGATCGTGCGCCTGTCCGGCCGTCCCGGGTCGGACGCGTTCGCCGGCGCGACGGTGCACCTGGTCAACAAATGGGAGCGGGCGCTCAGACGGATGGAGCGCATGGGAGCGGTCACCGTGGCGGTGGTCGGGGGCGAGTGCGGAGGGCCGGCGCTGGAGGTGCTGTTGGCGACCGACTACCGGGTCGCGGTCCCGGAGAGCCTCCTGGTTCCCGTGGGGGGCCCGGGGACGACCTGGCCCGGCATGTCCCTGTACCGGTTCCTCCACCAGGCCGGGGCCGGGGCGGCCCGCCGCTACGCGCTGCTGGGCCTGCCGATCCGGGTGGAGCGGGCCGGGGAGCTGGGGCTGGTCGACGAGGTGGACGCCCGTGCGGAGGAGGTGGCGGCGCAGGTCGCGCAGACGCTGCGTTCCAGGTCCTCGCGTGAGTTCGCGGTGCGCAGGCAGCTGCTCGCCGAGGCGTCCGCGACCACCTTCGACGAGGCGCTCGGCCGGCACCTGGCGGCATGCGACCGGGAACTGCGCCGGGGGGCCGACGGTGCCGTGGACGCCTGAGGCGCGCTCGGCGCCCGAGGAGCAGCCGAACGCGACCGGAACAGACATGCGCCCTCCAGCGACGGGGTCCCCGGCGACGCCTCCCCTGGGATTCGACGGATCCCACTCCCTCCTCACCCCCGAGGCCGCCTTCGACCCGTTGTCGGTGTCGTTACTGGACGCGGAGTCGGCGGACCCGGCCGAGGTCGTCTCGATGGGGCTGCCCGAGTTCGTCGTGGCCGAGGCCCGTGCCAACGGTGTCCCTGCTCCGCCGGTACGGATCTGCGCGTCGCCCGACTCACTGGCCGAGGCCGTCGCCGTCATGCGCCTGCTCCGGCGCGGTCAGGACACCCCGGCCACCAACCTCACGCTCACAGCGGCACACGCGACCCTGGCCGTTCCCGCGAACCGGCGGGCCCTGACGGGGCTCACCGAGGACGGGGTCAGGGTGCGCACCTGCCAGGAGGTGATGCCCGACATGATCACGCTGGGCACCACGGTGGGGGTGGTCACGGTCAAGGACATCGACGGCACCAGGCGGGTACGGGTGTTCCGCTCCCCGCACAAGGTCGACCACATGCTGCGCTGGCAGTTCTCCCAGTGGTACCGGTCGGCGGCCCTGGAGGAGCTGCGGGACGTGCTGGACATCCTGGACAACCCGATGCGGGTGGAGGTAATGGCCCACCTGAGCGCGGGGACCAAGGACGAGGTCGCCGCCCGGGACCTCAACGTCTCGGTGCGCACCTACCACCGCCACGTGGCGGCCATCATGTCCACGCTCGGCGTGCACGCCCGGTTCGCTGCGGGGATGCGCGCCCAGCAGACGGGGCTGTCCGCGCTCTGCTCGATCGTGCGCAGGGGCAGGCCCCCGGCGCGGACCTCCTCGGACACCCCCAGGCCCTGACCGCCACCGACCCCGGAAGGGACCCCGTATGGGACCGCACACGCCCTCGACCGTGAGGGCCCTGAACGAGATCTGCGCCCTGCCGCTGCCCTCGCGCCTGCCCGAGGCGGCGCACGTGCTCGACGGTGCCGCGAAACAGCTGGAGGAGGCGCTGCTGGCGGGTCCGCCTCCGGCGGAGCGGACACAGGAGGAACGGGTGTCGGCGGCGGAGGCCAAGGACGCGGTGCGCACACTGCGCCACCGTTTCCTGGCCCGGCACACCGAGCAGGTGTACGACGAGCTGACCGGCGCGGGAACGCGCCGTCTGCGCCTGGACCGGCTGGTCGGGGACGCGACACTGCGCTTCCCCGGGCTGCTCCCGTCCCGCGAGCTGATGGATGCGGAGTCCACGCGCATGCAGGCGGACAAGGAGGGCGCCGAGATCGACCAGGGGTTGTTCGTGCGTGCGGTGCTCGGCTCGCCGCGGACCGGGCGGCACCTGATCGAGTCGATGCTGCGGCCCACCCGGGCGGGGACCGACCTGCTGCCGGAGTTCCGCAGGACGGGCACGGTCGACCTCGGCCCCGTGCGGATCGAACGGGTCGGGCGGGCCGCCCACGTGACGATGTGCGCCCCGGACCGGCTCAACGCCGAGGACGACGCCCAGGTGGCGGCGATGGAGACCGCTGTGGACCTGGCGCTGCTGGACCCCGGTGTGGGCGTCGGCGTCGTGCGGGGCGGGACGATGACGCATCCGCGGTACCGGGGGCGGCGGGTCTTCAGCGCGGGGATCAACCTCAAGGAACTGCACCGGGGCGGTATCTCGCTGGTCGGCTTCCTGCTGGGGCGCGAGCTGGGGTACATCAACAAGATCATCCGCGGTGTGGACCCGGGGGGCGGGGAGTCGTGGCGGCCCCGGACGGTCCAGAAGCCCTGGGTGGGGGCGGTCGACACGTTCGCCATCGGGGGCGGGGCACAGCTGCTGCTGGCCTTCGACCGGCTGATCGCCGGCCGGGACGCCTATGTCAGCCTGCCCGCCGCACAGGAGGGCATCGTGCCCGGTGCGGCCAACCTGCGGCTCGGCCGGGTGGCGGGGCCGCGGGTGTCCCGGGAGGTCATCCTCTGGGGGCGGCGCGTGTGGGCGTCGGAGGCGGACGCGTCGCACCTGTTCGACACGGTGGTGGAGCCGGACGGGGTGGACGCCGCGGTGGAGGAGGCGGTCGAGCGTTTGGACTCTCCCGCCGTCGTCACGAACAGGCGGATGCTGCAGCTGGCCGAGCACCCGCCCGAGCCGTTCCGGGAGTACATGGCGGAGTTCGCCCTCCAGCAGGCCCTGCGCCTGTACAGCGAGGACGTGCTCCACAAGACCGGCCGGTTCACGACCCGTGCGCGCGCGGACGAGTCCGGCGGGCAGGGATGAGCGGGGTGGGCGGGGCCGGGGCGCCCCGGGTCCGCTACGACAGGGACGGGCACGTGGCGCGGGTGACGTTGAACAGGCCCGAGGTGCTCAACGCGATGGACCTGCGCACGCACGAGGAGCTCGCCCGCATCTGGGACCGCATCGAGGCGGACCGGGACGTGCGGGTGGTCGTGCTCGCGGGCGCGGGTGAGCGGGCCTTCTGCGTGGGCCAGGACCTGAAGGAACGTGCACGGCTGGACTCGGAGGGCCGGGAGTCGACCACCTTCGGCAGCCGCGGCCTGCCGGGCTGGCCCCGGCTGACGGAGCGCCACGCGTTCCCCGTGCCCGTGGTCGCGCGGGTACAGGGGTACGCCGTGGGCGGCGGGTTCGAGCTCGCGTTGGCGTGCGACATCATCGTGGCCGCCGAGAGCGCCCGGTTCTCCCTTCCCGAGGCACGCCTGGGGCTGGTCCCGGGGGCGGGCGGGGTGTTCCGGTTGACGCGGCAGATCCCCTCGCGGGTGGCGATGGGCCACCTGCTCACGGGGCGGGAGATGACGGCGGTACGCGCGGGCGAGCTGGGTCTGGTCAACGAGGTCGTCCCGGACACGGAGCTGGACGCGTGCGTGGACGGATGGGTGGCGGACCTCCTGGCCAGCGCACCGCTGTCGACACGGTCGGTCAAGGAGGCGGTGGCGCGTTCCGCGCACCTGTCCGTGGAGGAGGCGTTCTCCACCCGGTTCCACTGGGAGGAGCGGCGGATGCGCAGCGAGGACGCACGGGAGGGCGCTCGGGCGTTCGTGGAGAAGCGGCCACCGCGCTGGAACGGCCGCTGACGCCGCCGTCCAGGTCGGCGTGGGGCGCCGAGGCACCCTCCCCTGCCCCGCGGGCCTCCGTCAACAGTGTTGACGCTCACACCAGCGGCTACCCGTGCCTGCGGTAATGTGGGTGGTCGCCGTCGCGCGGGCCTGCGCGGGACCGGGGACACTCCCCCTCGTCCCCCTCCCGTCCGCACCCGTCGGCTGCCCGGCGGGGCCGCGTTCGACTCCCGCCCGTCCCATGCAGCACCTTATGCGCCAGCTGAGAGACCGGGCGGTCGTTCCCGGCGTCCGCCGCGCGCACAGGGCATGGGCCTTCAGATGCCGGCCGCGGCGTGTCCCGGCCGGTGCTTCCATTCGAGGGGCTTCCTCTACTCCATGTTCTCCACTCTGCGCTCACGCGCGTCCGCGCGAGGCAGACGTACCGACCCCTGGGTCATGGGCGTGACCAGCGTCTTCATGACCGTCTTCGTCTCCGCGTCGCTGATCTCCCCCGGTGTGGTGGGAGCCGCCGTGGACGCGGCCTTCGTCTGGTCCGCGCGCTGGTTCGGCGCCTACTGGCAGCTTTTGATGCTGGCCACCTTCGTCGTGATGACCGTCCTGGCCTTCTCCCGCTACGGCAGGGTCCGCATGGGCGGAACCTCCTCGCCCGAGTTCGGCAGGTTCTCCTGGATCGCGATGATCATCACCACCCTGCTGGCCGCGGGAGGGGTGTTCTGGGCGGCGGCCGAGCCCATCGCCCACTACGCCTCCCCGCCCCCGCAGTACGCCGACCTGTCGGGCGGGACCGAGGGCGCGGCCTACGCGATGGCGCAGAGCTTCGTCCACTGGGGCTTCATCGGCTGGGCGGTGGGCGGCGCGCTGGCCACCCTGGTCATGATGCGCGGGGTCGAGAAGGGCATGCCCCTGCGCCCGCGCACCCTGCTGTGGCCGCTCATGGGCGAGCGGGTGCGCACGCACTGGATCGGCGCGGTCGTCGACATCAGCTGCGTGCTCGCCGTGGTCGCCGGGACCGTGGGGCCCATCGGCTTCCTGGGCCTCCAGATCTCCTACATCTGCAGCGAACTGTTCGGGGTGCCCAACACCTATCCCGTCCAGGCGCTGACCATCCTGGGCCTGACCGCCGTGTCCGCGGTGTCGGTGCTGAGCGGCCTGCACAAGGGCATCCGGCTGCTGAGCCGGGGCAATGTGTGGGCGGCCCTGGCCCTCATCGCCGCCATCGTCGGCATGTCCTCCCTGCCCTTCGTCCTGGACCTGTTCGTGCAGGCGAGCGTCGTGCACGCGCAGGAGTTCCTGCCGATGGCCCTGTACCGGGGCGACGAGCAGTGGCTCGGGTACTGGACGCTGTTCTTCTTCGGCTGGTTCCTGGGCTTCGGGCCCATGATGGCGGTCTTCTTCGCCCGCATCTCGCGGGGCCGTACCGTGCGCGACATCTACGTCGGCGCGACGGTGGTGCCGTCGGTGGTGACCATGGCCTGGTTCACCGCGCTGGGCGGGACCGGCATCTGGCTGGAGCAGCGCACCCCCGGGGCGATCACGGGCCCCTACGCCGAGGACGGCCTGCCCGCCGCGGCGTTGGCCATCCTGCAGGAGCTTCCGCTGACGGGGGCCCTGGGCGTGCTCATGGTGCTCGTGGCACTGATCTTCCTGGCTTCCACGCTCGACTCGATGTCCTACTCCATCTCGGTCTCCAGCATGCACGAGGGCGAGCCGTCGGGGCTGGTCCGCGCGTTCTGGTGCGTGGGCATGGGTCTGGCGGCGGTCGCCCTGCTCCTGGTGGGGGACGGCGGCATCCAGGCGTTGCAGTCCTTCATCGTGGTGACCGCGGTCCCCGTGGGCCTGATCATGCTTCCGACACTGTGGACCACGCACCCGCTGCTGCGCGACATGGCGATCGAGCAGGGCATCGTCGCCCCGCGCGGTCCCTCCGGCGAGAGCGGGGACGGAGCCGGGCGGACGCGCGCCGAGGCACCGGTGGCCTGACCGGTCCTCCGCCGGGACGGGGGCACGGGGTGAACTCCCCGTGCCCCCGTCCGTGTCGGCAGGTCCGAGCGCACGTTCTCCCCGCGGCGGCCGGCCGACGGGCCGCACAGGGGTACATTGCGGATATGATCCCCCAGGGCGACCCCCACCCGTCGAACCCCCGTCCACCGAGCCTCCTGTGGTTCGCGCGACTGCAGATCTACCGCGACAACCATCCCCGCGCGTTCACCCGCCGCACCTTGGGCTTCCTGTTCCTCCTCATGAGCTCGACCGCGCTCACGGCGTTCGACACCGCGGGCGGCCCGTGGCGGTTGGGCGCCACCCTCGGCCTGATCCTGCTGGTGCTGTGCGCGGTCCTCGTGGCCGTGTCGACCATGACGTCGGCGCCCGCCGGAGCAGCCGGGCGCACCGATCCCGTGGCCGGGTACACGCGCTTCCCTCCGGACGCCGACCCCGCCAAGCTCGCGGAGTCGTGGCGGCTCGTCCGGGAGGGCAGGCTCGGCCCGGACCCGGAGACCAACCGGCTGGGGCGGATCGTCGTCGAGCAGGAACTGGGCAACAGGTCGACGGCCGCCGCCCTCGTCCTGTTCTTGTCGGTGGCCCTCCTCAACACCTTCCAGGGCGTCGACCGCCTCCTGCTGGACGGAGTCTCCCCCCTCGTCGTCGTGCTCCTGGGGCTGGCCGCCGTCATGGTGGGGTTGGCGATCGCGACTCCCTTCCTTGCCCCGCGGCGGCGCCGCCGCGTGGAGGCGTTCCGCGACGCCTACGACAAGGACGCGCAGGAGGCGCCCGAAACCCCGGCGTAGGCACGCGGTGCGGTCACGGAGCCCCATCCCCCTCCGCTCGAGGATCTTCCCGGTCAGCGGTCCGGTGGACGAGCGCTCGGGGCGCTCCCCCACCGGACCGGCCGATCAGGTGACGAACAGGGTCAGGACCAGCACCACGGCCAGGCCCGTGAACCCCACCAGTGTCTTCATCACCGTCCACGACCTGAGGGTGTCGCCGACCGACATCCCGAGATAGCGGTTGGCCATCCAGAAGCCCGAGTCGTTCACATGGGAGAACGCCGTTCCACCGCACGCGATGGCGATACAGGTCAGAGCCGCGAGCGACGGGCTCGCCCCGATCGTCTCCAGGAGAGGCGCCGTCAGCGTCGCGCCGGTGATCATGGCGACTGTCCCGGACCCCTGCGAGAGACGGATGACCGCCGCCGCGAGGAAGCCGAAGAGCACGATCGGCATGTTGATCCGCTGCATCCCGGCGGCCAGCACCTCACCGAGGCCGGAGTCGACCAGCAGGCCGCCGAACACGCCGCCCGCGCCGGTGATCAGGATGATCACGCCCGCGGGCGCCAGGGCCTTGGTCGCCATCTCCTGGAGCTCCTTACCGGAGCGCCCCTTCCGCACACCAAAGAACCACAGGGTGTAGAGGCAGGTGACCAGCAGCGCGATCACCGGGTGGCCGACGAATCCGAGGACGGTGGCGGCCGGGCTGCCCTCGGGGAGCAGGAGACCGCTGGTGGTTCCGCCCAGGATCAGGGCCAGCGGGAGCAGGAGTGCGCCGAGGACGGAACCGAAGCTCGGCAGCGGATCGGCCGCACCGTCCTCCGCACCGCCGGAGGCCGTGGTGCCCTCTCCGGAACCGGTCCGCTTCCGCGGGCCCTCCGCGGACCCGGACCCCGCGGTGACGCTGACGGCGTCCGCGGGGACGGGGACGAAGATCCGCTTCGCGATGAACCGCCCGAAGAGCGGTCCCGCCACCGCCATCGCAGGCAGGCCGCAGACGACGCCGTAGACGATGACGAGGCCGAGGTCCGCCCCCAGGATGCCCGCCGTGGCGATGGGCCCCGGGGTGGGCGGGATGAAGGTGTGGGTGACGCTCAGCCCCGCGCACAGGGGGATGCCGTAGTACAGCAGTGACCGGCCCGTGCGCCGCGCGATCGCGTAGAGCAGGGGGACGAGGATGACGATCGCGACGTCGATGAAGACGGCGATCGAGACGAGGAACCCGGCCAGGCCCAGGGCCCAGGCGAGGTAGCGGTCGGAGACCCTGTCCACCAGGGTCGTGGCCAGGCGCTCGGCGGCCCCCGCCCGTTGCAGTACCTCGCCGAAGATGGCGCCGAGCCCGATGATCAGGGCCACCTGGCCCAGTGCCCCGCCCATACGGTCGACGATCTGCTCGACGAGGCTGAGCGGGGCGGTACCGGTGGCCAGGCCGAAGGCGATCGCGGCGATCAGCAGGGCGACGAACGGCTGGAACCTGAACCTGATGATGAGCAGGAGCAGGAACACCACGGCCAGGACCGAGGCTGTCAGAATCCAGGCTGTCTCAGACATGTGCTCCTCCGCCGCCGGCCCCTGGACCCGTGGGGGCGCCGGGGACGGCTCCCCGATCGGTCTCCGATCTCAGGAAGTCGAAGTCGCACCCGTACTCGGCCTGGTTGACGTTGTCGACGTACAGCTTCCGGTACCCGCGCCCCGGTCGGGGCGCGGCTTCGGCACGCGGGGCCTCCTGTGCGCGTGCGGCCAGTTCGTCCTCGGTCACGTCGAGGTGGATGAGGCGCTCCTCGACGCTCAGACGGATGGTGTCGCCGTCGCGGACGAGGGCGAGCGGCCCTCCGGCCGCGGACTCCGGCGAGACATGGAGGACGATCGTGCCCGCCGCCGTCCCGGACATGCGGCCGTCGGAGACGCGGACCATGTCCTTGACTCCCCGACGGGCCAGCTTTCGGGGGATGGGGATGTACCCGGCCTCCGGCATGCCGGGGGCGCCGATCGGGCCGATGCCGCGCAGGACCAGCACGTCCTCGGGGGTCACGTCCAGGTCCTCGTCGTCGATGCGGCGCGCGAGGTCCTCGGAGTCCTCGAAGACGACCGCGCGCCCCTGGTGCTCCATGAGGCCGGGGTCGGCGGCGGCCTGCTTGATGATCGCGCCGTTGGGGGCGAGGTTGCCGCGCAGGACCGCGATGCCCCCGGCGGGGTAGACGGGGGCGGTGCGGGCGCGGATGACCTCCTGTGGGAAGGGCGCCGCTGCCCTGTCGAGCTCTTCGCCGAGGGTGCGGCCGGTGACCGTGAGCTCGTCGGTGTTGAGCAGGTCGCGCAGTTCCTGCAGGAGCCTGGGGACGCCCCCCGCGCGGTGGAGGTCCTCCATGTAGTGGTCGCCGGCGGGCTTGAGGTCGACCAGGACCGGGGTCTCCCTGCTCATGGCGTCGAACCGGTCCAGGTCCAGGGAGTAGCCGAGCCGGCCCGCCACGGCGGCCAGGTGCACCAGGCCGTTGGTGGAGCCGCCCAGGGCGAGGAGCACGCGCAGGGCGTTCTCGAACGCGCCCCGTGTGAGGATTCTGTCGACGGTCAGGCCCTCGTGGGCCATCTCCACCGCTCGTGTGCCGGTCATCTCGGCGAAGCGCGTGCGGTCGGCGGTGACGGCGGGAGGGGTCGCGCTGCCCGGGAGGGAGACGCCGAGGGCTTCGGCCACGCACGCCATGGTGCTGGCAGTGCCCGCGACCGAGCACGTGCCCACACTGCCCACCAGCCGCCCGTTGACCTCGGTGATCTCCTCGTCGTCGACCTCCTCGGCCCGGTAGCGACCCCAGAAGGCCCGGCAGTCGGTGCACGCGCCGACCCGGACGCCGCGGTGCGAGCCGGTCAGCATCGACCCGGTGACGAGCTGGATGGCGGGTTTGCCGGCCGAGGCCGCGCCCATGAGCTGGGCGGGCACGGTCTTGTCGCAGCCACCGATGAGGACGACGGCGTCGACCGGGAGCGCGCGGATCATCTCCTCGGTGTCCATCGACATCAGGTTGCGCAGGAACATGCTCGTGGGCTGGGAGAACGCCTCGTGCACGGAGATGGTGGGGAACTCCACCGGCAGGCCGCCCGCGAGCATGACCCCCCGCTTCACGGCCTCGATGAGCTGGGGCATGTTGCCGTGGCAGGGGTTGAACCCGCTGCCCGTGTCCACGATGCCCACGACGGTGCGGTCCAGGGCGTCGTCGGTGTACCCGCTGCCCTTGATGAACGCCTTCCTCAGGAAGAGCGCGAACCCGCTGTCCCCGTAGTTGGTGAGGTTGCCCCGGAGCCCGGGAGGTCCGTCCTTCATTATCGCCCTCATTATCGATAATATGTGTGATGAACACCGCAGAGCGAACCACAGGAGGTGTGCCCAGCGCAAGTACCGTGGGACCCTGAACAGCGCGAAGGCCTACGGGGCCGGGAGAGGAGCACACAGATGCCCGAGACGGCCGAAGCCACCACCGCTTCCCGCATGACCGGGACGCGACTGGCGGACCTCCTGGAGGAGGAGATCGTCATCGGCGTCCGCTTCCCTCGCGAGCGCCTCGTCGAGGACGAGCTGATGGCCCGGTTCGGCGCCAAGCGGCACGCTGTGCGGCAGGCGCTCCAGGTCCTGGAGTCACGGGGCGTGGTCGAGCGCAGGCCCAACGCCGGCGCCTTCGTCCGCTCGTTCACGGCCAAGGAGGTCGGGGACCTCTACGTCCTGCGCGACCTGCTGGAGGTGTCGGCCGCCGAGCTCATCGTGTTTCCCGTCGACCCCGCGCGACTGGAGGACCTGGCCGGGGCCCAGCGCCGCCACGACGCCGCGGTCGAGGCCAACGACCTGCGGGCCGTGGTGGCCGCGAACATGGAGTTCCACCGCAGGTTGTTCGCGCTGTCGAACAACGAGGCACTGGTGGAGGCGATCAACCGGTATGCCAGGGTCGCCCACGCCATCCGCTCGGTCACCGTCACCTCACCGGAGTCGCTGCGCCTCAGCCGCCGGGAGCACAGGCTGATGCTGGACGCGCTGCGCGAGGGGGACCGCGATCTCCTGGCGCGCACGTGCCGAGCCCACCTGCTCCCGTCACGCGACGCCTACATCAAGCGGGTCAGCCTCGCCGAGGTCTGAGGTGGAGGGGGCACGTCCCTCACACCGCGGGGCGGTCCCGGCGTGGCCTCCACGGTTACGCGGGGCCCGTGCACACAGCTCATCGGGGTCTTCTCGCGGTGTCGGCCTGTACCCCGCCCGCTGCTCGGGGAGCTCTGCCGCGGTGCGCCTTCCCTGTGCGACTCGGGGGCGGCCGCCCCGGCCCCGCAGTGTACGGCCCGCCCCCGTCCCGCCCCACACGCGGGTTCCGACCGGGGTGGGGCGGTCCCGGGGATGACGCCGAGCGGCCTCCCCCCGAGGTCGCCCGGGACCGGGCCGTCCGACCCCTCACCCCGGAGGGGAGCCCGTCAGGCGCCGAAGCGACGGCGGGAGGCCTCGATATGGCCGAGGTACCGGCGGGTCCAGCCGCACATGCCGTTGACCGTCGCGCGGAGGGCCTGGCCCGGCTCGGTGAGGACGTAGTCGACGCGCGGCGGCACGGTGGGGTGGACGGTCCGCTCGACCAGTCCGTCCCGCTCCAGCATGCGCAGGTTCTGGGTGAGCATCTTGTGGCTGATGCCCTCGATCCCGGTCCGCAGCTCGCTGAAGCGCAGGGTGCGCTCGCCGAGGACGTTGATGATCAGGAGCGCCCACTTGTTGGCGATACCGGAGAAGATCTCCCGCGCCAGGGAGTCCGCGCGCATCAGGTCGGCGTCCTCGGGGGAGCCCGTGAACTGTTCGGTCACCGGTAGGTTCCTCCGTCACTGAAAAGTGCGTTCTTCCACATCGGATATCACTCTCCTATGGTTCCCAGGTAACCACAAGAGAGCGCTTCGGCGTTCCGCCGACCAGTGGAGGACTCCATGGCGATCCTGAAGACCTACGCCCGACTGTGGGCGGACGACCTCGACCTCGCACTGCCCCTGCTGCGCGACCTGGTGGGCGCCGAGCCGGACCTGCGGTTCTCGTTCGGGTCCGTCGAACTGGCCGCGATCGGCGACTTCCTCGTCATCGCGGGGCCTGCCGAGGAACGCGCCCCGTACGCGGGCGCCTCCGCCACCGTGATCGTCAGCGACCTGGACGAGCTGGCCGCCGCACTGGCGGACGCGGGCGCCGTCGTCACCACCCCGGAGGCGACCAGCCCCACCGGGCGCTTCCTCTACGCCCGTCACCCCGGCGGCGCGGAGGTCGAGTACGTCGAGTGGGTGCCCGAGCTCGTGCGACGCGTCGTGAGGTGATCAGACGCCCTGGCCCGTGGGTCGGTCCGCGGGGGCGGCCCGGGGCGGGGATCCGGGACGCGGGGCCGCCGGGATGGCGCCGGTCGAGCCGGCCCCGACGTCGAGGCCCCGCACAGTGTCCGGAAGGGTGCGGACGAGCCCGATCGTGTTGCTGACCTCCGGCTCGACGAGTACCTGACCGCCCGGGGCGGGGCCTCGCGGGCGCCGGCGCTCACTCCTCCACCGCCGAGCGCCCCTGACCCGAGCACGTCCGCCCCGACCGCGCCATCCGGCCCGGGACCGCACTCCGCGGCCCCGGGCCTTCGCCGTGCCCGCCGGACTCCTCCAGCCGCCCGGGAAACGCGTTCGCTCGGCTCGCCCGGACACCGCCCCCGCACCGGCGTGTCCTCCCTCCCGCACGGTGCGGGGAGGCTCCCCCACGCCCGGCACGGCACGGGTTTTCGCGGCGCGGCACTGGCGCCACCCGTCTGACAAGGCAAAAAGCACGCCACTGTGACCCTTGACACTCCACGAGTGGCCGACGTAACCTCCCATCTAGTTGTCTAGACACATCGTGTTCATCAAGTCCTGCTTCACTCGGACGGAGGACCTATGGCATCCCTGAAGGAAGCCCGTTACGAACTGGTCGAGATCCCGGAACCCTTCGGCCCGGTCACCCTCGACGTCGACCGGCAGAAAATCCTGGACTACGCCTACGCCCAGCACGACTTCGGCGACTGGTACTTCCGCGAGTCCCCGTTCGGCGGGCCGATCGGACACCCCCTGGTCCTCGCCAACGACCTGCTGTTCCTCTTCTACCAGGGCTACGACGGCAACACCGCCCAGGGGTTGCACACCCACGAGACACTGCGCTTCCGCTCACCCGTCGCGGTGGGCGAGACCGTGACCGTCGACGGCGGCTACACCGAGAAGTACGAGGCCCGGGGTCAGGGCTATGTCACCCTCGAGGCCGTCGCACGCGGCGCCGACGGCCGGGTGCTCGTCGAGCACGTGGGCAAGGAGATCATGCGCACCGTCGCCGGCGACATCGTCGGCAAGGGCCGCTCCGCGGAGTCCTCCCGCCGGCGCTCGGTCGAGGCGGTCGTCGACACGGGCGTCCCCGCCATCACCGTCGCCGGCCACGGCGCTCCCCCGCGTGCGGGGATCCCCGCACGCACCATCGCCTTCACCCAGGACCAGATGTCCCTGTTCTCCTGGGCCGGCAAGGGCTACGCCAACGTGCACACCAGCCCGGCCAAGGCCGCCGAGACCGGCCTCGACCGCACCATCGTGCAGGCACAGCAGCAGACCGGGCACGTCGTCACCAACCTCGTGGACGTCTTCGGAGCGAGCTGGTTCACCAGCGGCGAACTGGACCTGCGCTTCGTCTCGCCCGCCTACGTCGGTGACGTCCTCACCACCACCGGTGCGGTTCTCGGCGAGACGGACGGCCGCCTCGAACTCGAAGTATGGGTCGAGAACGGCCAGGGCACGAAGACCGCCGTCGGATGGGCCTCGGCCGAGATCGACGACGCGACGGCCCGCCCCGTCCAGCTGATCTGACCGGCACCTTCCGGCATCCCCCAGACGCCAGAGGAATCAACCATGACCAACACCGACGCATCATCAGCCCCGCACACACCCGAGGAGCGGGCCAAGCTCGCCAGACGGGCAGCCGTCGCCAGCCTCGTAGGCACCGCCGTCGAGTGGTACGACTACTTCATCTTCGGCACGGCCTCGGCCCTGGTCTTCGGACCCCTGTTCTTCCCGAACCCGGACGACCCCATCCTCGGCACCCTCTCGGCGTTCGCCGTGTTCGGCGTCGGATTCGTCGCCCGCCCGCTCGGCGCCGTCGTCTTCGGACACTTCGGGGACAAGTTCGGCCGCAAGGTCGCGCTCATCACCACCCTGATGATGATGGGCGCCTCCACCTTCCTCATCGGCCTCCTGCCGACAGCCGAGCAGATCGGCCTGTGGGCGGCGGCACTGCTGGTGCTGATGAGGCTCATCCAGGGCTTCGCCGTCGGCGGCGAGTGGGGCGGAGCCTCACTGGTGGCCGTCGAGTACGCCCCGGCGAACAAACGCGGCGCCTACGGCAGTTTCCCGCAGATCGGCAACGCCGTGGGGCTCGTGTTCTCCACCGGCATCTTCGCCGTCGTCTCCCTGCTCCCCGACGACCAGCTCTTCTCCTGGGGCTGGAGGATTCCCTTCCTGCTCAGCGCCGTGCTGATCGCCGTCGGCCTGTTCATCCGCTTCAAGCTCACCGAGACCCCCACCTTCCGGGCAGCGCAGTCGCAGTTGGAGGCGCGGCAGGAAGCCGCCCAGGTCAAGGAGAAGATGCCGCTGGTCGAGATCTTCCGACGCTTCAAGAAGCCGCTGCTGCTCGCGATGGGCATGCGCTTCGGTGAGGCGGTGTTCGGCTACATCGTGTTGACCATCGGCCTGACCTTCGTGGAGAACTACACCGACATCCCGCGCACGCACGTGTTGATCGCTTCGTCGATCGCCGCCGGATTCGCCGTCTACACCTACTACTTCTTCGGCAGGATCAGCGACAGGGTCGGTCGGCGCACGGTCTTCATCTTCGGTTCCGTGTTCGGCGCCGCCGTCGTCTTCCCCTTCTTCTGGATCCTCGCCGCCGACGACATCGTGCTCATGTACGTCGTCTACACCCTCGCCTACGCCATCGGCGTCGGCGCGGTGTACGGGGTGGAGCCCGCGTTCTTCTCCGAACTGTTCGGCACCAAGGTCCGCTACACGGGGGTCTCCCTGGCGGCCCAGATCCCCTCCATCCTGGTCGGCTTCTGGCCGTTCCTGGCCACCGCCCTGTTCGCGGCCACCGACGGCGACCCGTGGCCCATCGCGCTGCTGACCGTGGCCTCCCTGGGGATCGGCCTGGTCTGCGCCTACCTCGCGCCGGAGACCAACCGGTCGGACATCAACGAGATCGGGGAGGACGCCCGATGAGGCCCGACGACGCCCGGCGCGACCTCACCGATCCCCGCGCGGCGGCGACCGGGGAGGACCCCGAGGCGGGCCTGAAGGAGCCGATCTTCGAGAACCTCGAGATCCCGGAGAGGCTGGGCCCGGTGACCGTGCGGGTCGACGACCACAAGATCAAACGGTTCGCCTTCACCCAGGACGACCACCACCGGTGGCACCTGGAGTCCAGCCCCTTCGGGGGAAGGCGCATCGGCCACGCCGCCCTGCTGGGGAACGACCTCGTCCAGCTGTTCACCACGGTCTACGCGGCCAGCAGGGTGGTCGGGCTCCACACCGAGGAGCAGCTGTGGTTCGACTCCCCGGCGTTCCTCGACGAGTCCGTCACCCTGGAAGGCACCTACACGGAGGCCTACGAGCGACGCGGGCAGGGCTACGTCGTCATGGAGGCCACCGCCACCGGCCAGGACGGGCGCAGCGTACTGCGCCACCGCGGAGTCGAGATCCTGCGCACCAGACCCGGTGACGTCGCGGGCCGCGGCTCCTCCACCCCCGGAGCGGGCTCCCGTCGCGTCACCGGCGAGGTCCCGGACGACGCCCCCTCCTTCGACCCGGCGGCACCGCGGCCGGGCCAGGTCCTGGCCCCCCTTGCCAAGACCATCACCACGGAGCAGGCCGCGGTGTTCTCCCGGGTCGGCGAGTACGTGCGCAACATCCACAACGACCTCGGCCTCGCCCGCGACGCGGGGATGCCGGTGCCGATCGTGCAGGGACAGCAGCAGTTCGGCGTGCTCGCGGAGCTGCTGACCCGGGCCGCGGGCGCCGCCTTCCTCACCGGCGGCTGGATGCGCGTCAAGTTCCTCGACACCGTGGACGTGCACGAGCCGATCGAGGCGGGCGGTGTCGTCACAGCGGTCGACGGGGAGAGGGCCGAGTTCGAGATATGGGTGCGTCGGGCAGACGGAAAGCTCAGCACCGCGGGGTGGGCGAGTACGCCGCTCCGGGTAGCCACCACAGGAAAGGGATGGACATGACAGAGACGACCGGCGGAGCACTGGTGGTCAGGATGCTGGAATCGCTCGGAGTCACCCACGTCTTCGGCGTGGTCGGCGGGCAGACGCTCGCCATCTCCGACGCGATCATCGACACCGACTCCATCGAATTCGTTCACACGCGCCACGAGAACGCGGCAGCGGTCATGGCCGACGCCTACGGAAGACTCACCGGCCGTCCGGCCGTGGCGATCTCCACCACCGGGCCCGGGGCCACGAACCTGCTCACCGGAGTCGGCGGAGCCTTCCGCGACTCGAGCCCCGCGATCATCATCACCTGCAACAACAACGGCGAGAACATCCACAAGGACGACGCGCAGAACGCCGACCACGTCGACATCTTCCGCAACTACGTCAAGTACGGACGGCTGGTCGCGCACCCCACCTCGATCAAGCAGGCCATGGAAGAGGCCTACATCAACGCCATGACGGGCAACCCGGGGCCCGTGCACCTGGACTTCGCCCGCGACACCATCGAGCAGCCGGTGGAGAACCCGCCGGCGGTGCCCGCCGTGCATCCGGCGCGTTCCTGGGTGGGCGCCCGCCCCGTAGCGCCCGAGAGCCAGATCGAGGCGGTCGCCGCCCGCGTGCTCGCGGCCGAGAAACCGGTCATCTGGCTCGGCAACGGCGGCAACCGCGGCCGGGCCTCGGAGGACGTCCTCGCACTGGCCGACGCGCTGAACATCCCCGTCATCACCACGTTCAACGGCATGGGCGCGGTCCCGACCACCCACCCGCTCGTCTTCGGTGCGCTGAGCCGCATGGGGACCAACCTGACCACCCGGGTGATCGGCGAGGCAGACCTCGTGCTGGCCCTGGGCAACAGCCTCAACGCGGTCTCCACCACGCGCTGGCGCCGCCGCCTCCCCGAGGTGGTCCAGGTCGACATCGACCCGGCCATGATCGGCCGGTACTACGCGGAGGTGACCACCGGCGTCGTCGGGGACCTCGCCTCCTTCGCCCGGGACCTCACCGCGGCCACCGCGGCGCAGGCCGAGCGGGCACGCGCCTCCCGCGCCGACTGGATCGGGGGACTGCAGAAGGCCGAGCAGCAGTGGTGGGAGCTCAGCGCCGCGGTCGGGCCGGAGAACCCGGGCACCGTCTCGCCGGCCGTCGTCGTGCGCCGGCTGCGGGGCGTCACACCCGAGGACGCCGTGCTGATCCCCGACGCCGGCAACCCCGGGGTGTGGTCGTTCCTGTGGGAGATGCCGGTCCCCTACCGCTACATCAAACCGGTCGGGTTCGGGAACATGGGGTTCGCCCTCCCCGCCGCGATCGCCTCGATCGCCGACGCCCCGGAGCGCCCCGTGCTGGCCCTGATCGGTGACGGATCCCTCGGCATGAGCCTCGGGGAGCTGGAGACCCTCGCCCGCGTCGGCGGCCCCGTCGTCGTCGTGGTGCTCAACGACTCCAGCTACGGCAACATCCGCCAGGAGCAGGTCCTGCACTTCAACGGGCGTACGGTCGGTGTGGACTTCCAGGACGTGGACTTCGCCCAGGTGGCCCGCGGCATGGGGCTGGAGGCGGTCCGGGTGACCGACCAGGAGTCGCTGGTGCGCGCGGTTCGCGAGGGGTTCTCCTCCGGTGCGCCCCTCGTCGTCGACGTGGTGCTGGACCGCGAGGCGAACGCCTGGACCTACGAGGCGTTCACCCCGTACGAGGACTGAGGGCGAGGATCCGACATGGAGCAGAAGGACAGCGAGACGAACACCCCGGGACCCCTCGACGGCGTGAAGGTCCTCGACCTCTCACGCTTCATCGCGGGCCCGCTGTGCGCCCAGATCCTCGGGGATTTCGGCGCCGAGGTGGTGAAGGTCGAACGCCCCAGCGGCGAGGACTCCCGTCACCACGGGCCGTACTGGCAGGGCGAGAGCATCTACATGTTCCTCTACCACCGCAACAAGCAGGCGGCGACCCTGGACACCCGTCACCCGCGCGCCAGGGCGATCCTGGAGGACCTGGTGCGCTGGGCCGACGTCGTGGTCGAGAACTTCCGGCCCGGCACCCTGGAGAAGATGGGGCTGGGGTACGAGCGGATGAAGGAGCTCAACGAGTCCGTCATCCTCGTCTCGATCTCCGGCTTCGGGCAGACCGGGCCCGATTCGCGCCGGGCCCTGTTCGACGCCATCTCCCAGGCCTCGTCGGGCCTGATGAGCATGACGGGTGAACCCGACGGCAAGCCCACCCTGAGCGGGACCTACATCGCCGACTACACCACCGGGTACCAGGGGGCGATCGGGGCCATGGCGGCGCTGACGCACCGGGAGCGGACAGGGGAGGGCCAACTGGTCGACATCGCCAGCTACGACACGATGTTCTCCGCACTGGGGACCCGCCTGATCGCGGAGCTCATGCTCGGGCTGGACATGCCCCGTTCGGGGTCGCGCGACCTGCTCACCGCCCCGGTGAACGTGTACGACGCCGCCGACGGCCCGATCTACATCCAGGCCGGGACGGCCTCGCTGTTCCCGAAGCTCTGCTCGGTGATGGGCCGCGAGGACCTGTCCGCCGACCCGCGGTACGCCACCGTGGAGGGCAGGATGGCCGACCAGGCCGCCCTGGAGTCCGCGATCCAGCAGTGGACGGGGGACCTTCCCCGTGAGGAGGTCGCCCGCCGGCTCGACAGCGTCGGGGTTCCCTACGCCAACGTCGCCAGCGTCCGCGAGGTCGCCGCCTCACCGCAATTGGCAGCGCGTGACATGATTGTCGAAGCCGAGCATCCATCCCTGGGGACGATCCGCATGCCGAACAATCCCATTCACATGGAGAAGTCGCCGCCCACGGTGCGCAAGGCGCCCCCGCGGGCGGGTGAGGACAACGACCACGTGTACGGGACCATCCTGGGGTTGAGCGCCGAACAGATCCGAGAGCTCCGCGCAGAGGACGTCATCTGATGTCGCGGAGTGTCCTCTACCGGGTGATCTACGACGACCTCTCCTCCCAGATCGCCTCCGGAGCGCTGAAGGCGGGATCCAAGCTGGAGAGCGAGCCCGAGCTCGCCCGCCGGTACCAGGTGAGCCGTATGACCGTGCGCCAGGCCCTCGATCTGCTCCTCACCGATGACCTGGTCACCCGCAAACGCGGTAGCGGCACGTTCGTGCGCGAGAACCCGCGCCGCGGACGGCGGCTCAACCGGCTGCGGTCGTTCGCCGAGGAGCTCGCCGGCTCCGACGAGGCCGTCACCAGCAGGATCCTCTCGGCCACCGAGGAGAAGGCGCCGAGGGACGTCGCCGAGGGGCTGGGCCTGGAGGTCGACGACGCCGTCAACCGGCTCAAACGCCTGCGCCTCGTCGGCGGGGTCCCGGCGGCTGTGCAGGACGCGTGGCTGCCGTACGCCGTCGCCCCCGGGCTGGCGCGGGATCCGCTGGTGGAGGGTTCCCTCTACCGGACGCTCACGGAGAAGCACGGCCTGAAGCTCCGCTGGGCGGACCAGACGATGACGGCGGCCCTGCTGGGGCCGGCGGAGGCGGAGCTGCTCTCGGCGCCGGTCGGCGGGGCGGTGCTGCACTCGGTCCGCATCACCTACTCCGACACCGAGCGCGCCGTGGAGTACACCAACAGCTGGACCCTCCCGGAGTTCCCGCTCCTGCTCCGGATCGACGCCGAATGAGCACGTCCGAGCCCGCCGTCGTCGCCGTCGACGTCGGCACCTCCGCGGTGCGCTCCGGGCTGTTCGGCCTCTCCGGCAGGCTGCTGCGATCCGCACGGGTCCCGCGCACCGCGGGCGTCGGTGACCTCTTCGACGCCGCGGAGCTCCTCGCCGGGGTCGGCGCGTCACTGCGCGAGCTCGCCGCGGACTCCCGCCCGCGCGCGCTGTGCGTCTCGGCGCACATCGGCAGCGTCGCCGTGGACGCACGCCTCGATCCGGTGCTGCCGGGGGGCGGGTGGTCCGACACCCGCGGCCTGGACCTGCTGCGACGGATCCCGGACGCGCAACGGGCGGCGCTGCTGGCCTCGGCCGGACGTCCCGCCCTCTCGGGCGGGGCTGCCGCGCTCGCCCTGGCACTGGGCGGGCTCGGTCTGCGGGAGCGTGTGCACGCGGTGCTGAGCCCCAAGGACCTCCTCGTGGCCCAGCTGACGGGTCGCGTGTCCTCGGACACGGTGGACGCGGCCTACACGCTGGTCTCCGATGTGCGCACCCGGTCGTGGCAGGACGACGCGCTGCGGTTCCTCGGGCTGCCCGGGAGCTGGTTCGCCCCGCAGGTGGAACCGACAGCGGTCGTCGGGGAGATCCACGGCGACGGGGCACGGTGCACCGGCCTGCCGGAGGGCACCCCCGTGGTCTCGGGCGGCCCCGACGGCTCGGTCGGCATCGGTCTGCTCCTCGGCGACAACCCCTCGGGAATCGCGGACGTGGCCGGGACGACCGACGTGCTGGCCCGCCTGATCGACGATCCCGCCCGTGCCCGGTCCGGTGCCGTGGTGAATCCGGCGATGGCGCCCGAGATGTGGACCGCGGGGGGCGCCACCGGGATGACCGGCGGCGCGGTGGCCCGTTGGCGGGCGTTGGCGGGGGCGGTCGACGACGACAGGCTCGCGGCCGTGCCGGCTGGCAGCCACGGGCTGCTCATCTTCCCCTCCCTCTCCGGTGAGAGGTTCCCCCGTTGGCGGCCCGAGGCGCGGGGCGCCGTCCTGGGGCTGGGATCGGACCACGGGCCGGCGGAGATTCTCCGGGCCGCGCAGGAGGGTGCCGGCTTCACCGTGCGGGAGGGGGCCGATCTGCTGGACCCGGACCGTGGACTGCCGCTGCTGTTCGCCGGAGGGTCGGCCCGTTCGACCCATGTGGCGCAGCTCCGCGCGGACACCCTCGGACGGGCCGTGCACGTCGCGAGCGATCCCGACGTGACCCTGCTCGGCGCGGCCGCCCTGGCACTGGTGGGAATCGGCGAGGTGCGGGACCTCGACGAGGCGCGCGATCGGCTCGGCCTCACCTTTCGCACGGTGGAGCCGCGTGAGAGGCACACTTCCCGCTACGACGAGGTGTTCGCACGCTGGTCCGCCGCGAGGGAGTCCGGTGGCGCGGCCGGGTAGCCGCCTCACCGGATGCCGCCCCCGATACCCGTGGCGCGGTCGGGCGCCGCGGTCGACGGGGCGGCTCCGTCGGAGGCGGCCACGCCTCGTTCACGTGCTCGGCGGTGTGCGCGGAGGGGCCGTGTCCGGAGCGGACGGGCGCGCCCAGGGGGCGGCCGAGGTCAACAGGATGGCGGACAGCAGCGCGCCGAGGGTCCAACCCCCCAGAACGTCGGTGACCCACACCGCACCGAGATAGGCCGCCACGGCACCGGCGGCGCCGACCCAGAGTACGGCCGCGGTCCAGTAGGCCACCGCTCGGGCCCAGCTGCGCGCCCGCCCGCTCGCGAGGAAGGCCAGGACCCCGGCGACGGCGGTGGTGGCCGCGATGCCCGGCGCGGGGAACGAACCGGTCCCCGGAACCGCTGCCAGAGCGTAGGCCGCCGGGGGCCCTGAACGCCCGACCAGGACCGACACCGACAGCGCGCTCCCCACCGCGCCGCCCCAGGCGGACACGGTCAGGACCAGGTTCCGGGCACGCCCCCGCACCAGAAGGGCACCGGTGACGGCCAGGGCCAGGGCGCCCCACGCCCCGGCGAGACGGTGCACCGGTACGACGACCGCGGTGAGGGTGTCGTCCCGGTGCCCGGCCAACCAGCGCAGGATCGGCAGATCTCCGCGAACGGCCTCCTCCCCGACGATCACGTCCTGGAGCACCGCGCCGAAGAGCCACCCGCCCGCCACGATGAGGGCCAGCCCGGTGGTCAGCTGCAGACCCAGCACCGTGTGCGGCTCGAACCTTCGACTCAGCCACCGCGCCTGGCGGTCGTACCGCGCCAGTGCGGCCCTGACGCCGGGGCGCGAAGCCTGCCGCCGCGCCCAGTCGCGCACCCGTCGGGGGTGGCGTGCGACCCAGCGTGCGGCGACGACCAGCACGGCCAGGGCGATGACCGCGACGACCACGAGGAACACCGCCGGGCCGAAGACGCGCTCCACGCGGCGCCAGGAGCCTCCTGCGAAGTACCCGACCGCGGTGACGACGACCGCCCACGTCGTCCCGCCCAGGGCGTTCCACACCAGGAACCGCCGGTAGCCCATGCCGGTGGCCCCGACCAGGGCTGGGATCAGGGCGCGGCCGAAGCCGACCCACCGGCCCAGGAACACCGAGCCGCCTCCGTAGCGGACGATGAACCCCTCGGCGCGCTCCCAGCGCGCGGGTCCGACCAGGCGTCCGAGCCGACTGCTCCTCAATCGCGGCCCCAGGCGTCGCCCCACCCCGAAACCGATCGAGTCCCCGACCAGTGCTCCGGCGACCCCGCACACCGCCACCGCGACGGGGTCGACGTGGCCCAGACCCGCGAGAACGCCGGCGATCAGGAGCCCGGTCTCCCCGGGGACGACGAACCCCGCGAAAACCGCGGCCTCGGCGCAGGGCAGGAGGAAGGCGACGAGGTACACGATCCAGTCGGGCACGCCGAAGAGCCACCCCTCGAGAACGCTCACCCGCCTCACCCTAGAACCGCGTCCGGCGAACCCGGAGGAGGTGCGGCCGTGTCCGCGAAAGGCCCGGGGCGGCGTCGTCGAGGACCACCGGGTGGGTGACCGGCTCGCGCGCCGTCCACCGCCGTGACGCGGTCCGCCCGCCGGTGCCGCGGTCGGGCCCGGGGCTCCGGGCGCAGGCCCTCACCCCTGTCGTGACAAGGCTTCGGGACGTCCGGCCTCCAGGATGACCGCGTGCGGCCGGTCCAGGTAGGGGCGCCAGAACTCGACCCCCAACGCCTGCTCCCCTGCGGGGGCCACACGGTGGGGGACGGACCGGACGGCGTCGAACCCGGCGTCGGACAGCGCCCGGTCGAGGGTGTGCCTGGTCCAGAACCGGGCGGCGATCTCCTCGGAGCCCATGTGCAGAACGATCCGTGAGGCATCGGCGAGTGGGTCCTGGAACGTCAACCCGAATCCGTAGGGGCTGTAGTAGCCGGGTCTGGTACTGAGGTCCGGGTTGGCGGGGAGCGCGATGAGCCGACCGCCCGGCTTCAAGGCGGTGAACGCCTGGGCGCACAGGGCGTCGAGCGCGCCGCGGTCTGTGGCGTAGGGCATGACGTAGACCGACAGCACGAGGTCGAAGAGCCCGGCGAACTCGTCGGCGAGGGGGGCCTGGACATAGCTGATGCCCAGGGGGCGGTCGCGTTCCGCGCCGCGGGCGTGCTCCAGCATGCCCGGTGAGACGTCGGTCCCGACCACGCGCGCCGCTCCCGACCTCGCCAGCGTCCGACTGTGGAGGCCGGTCCCGCAGCCCAGGTCGAGGACGGACAGCCCGGCCGCCTCCCCCACGGCGCCGGCGATGCTGGGAAGTTCGAGATAGCGACGGAAAGGCGTCTGGGCGAAGTCGTCGTAGATGGTGCCGAAGGCGTCGAACTGGGCCATGGCGGTCTCCTTCAGAACCCGCCGGTCCACGGTGGCGGCGGGAAGCGGAATTCCCTGTCTCAACAGCGACTGTACGACAGGCACCAGAACCGGACGGCGCTTCTGATATTCATTTTCGTTACCCAGGATAAATCCTTGTCCCCTTGCAACGAATGAGGAGTATGTCTCCTCATGATAAAAGAGCGAACTCCTTGCGGCGATGTCTGGAAAACATGGGAGGAATCTCGTTTGCCCCCCTTGCCCTTGGGCATACCGACCGGACCTGACGGAGAGAAAGATGTCGAATTCACAGAAACTTCTCGAGAGAAGCAATTCTCTCATCGAGAACGCCCGATTCATGACGCTCGCGACCCAGGACCCCGAGGGCGCCTGGGCGTCGACCGTCAACTACGTACCGCTTCGCGAACCCCTGCGCCTTCTCTGGTACTCCCTCCGCAAGGCGCGGCACTCACAGAACATCCACGCCCGCCCGATGGTCTCCGGGTCGATCTTCATGACCGGTCTCCCCGGTTTCGGATTGGACGGGGCGCAGTTCACCGGAATGGCTTCTCCGGTGACTGGAGATGACCTCGAAGAGGTCGCAGAGTTCTACTATCACCGCAACTTCCCCGACGAGGAGACCCGCCGGAACTGGCGGCTCCCCCTCACCGAATTCGAGGGGGACGGCGCCCGGAGGTTCTATTTCGTCGAGATCCGGTCCTGGTGGCTGCTCGACATCGACCAGTGGCTCGTGGACATGAACGACCAGCGCATCGCGGTCCCGCTCGCACCGCTGGCCCGGGCATGAACAACGAGATTCCCGAGACCATGTCCGCCCTGTTCAAGCCCGGACCGGTGGCCGGCCTCCAGCTGATCGAGACGCCGGTTCCGCGCCCCGGGGACGACGACGTGCTCATCCGCGTCCTCCTGACCGGGCTCTGCGGAACGGACCTGCACATCGCCGCCTGGGACGACTGGGCCCGGAGGTCGGTTCGCACACCGCTGATCCCCGGCCATGAGTGCGTCGGGCAGATCGTCGAGGTCGGCATCGGTGTCACCGAGCTGCGCGAGGGCCAGTTCGTCGGAGTCGAGGGCCACCTGACCTGCGGGCGCTGCCAGCAGTGCAGGGCCGGGGCCCGCCACCTGTGCCTGAGGAACACCAATCTCGGCGTGCACACCGACGGGGTCTTCGCCCAGTACGTCGCGGTCCCCGCCGCCAACGTGTGGGTGCACGGGAAGGGCGTGCCGTTGGAGGTCGCCTCGATCTTCGACCCCCTGGGCAACGCCGTGCACGCGGCCACGACCCACCCCATCAGCGGCCTGTCCGTCCTGATCACCGGTGCGGGGCCCATCGGGCTGATGGCCGCCCAGATCTGTGCGCGCATGGGCGCGAGATCGGTGGTCATCACCGATATCAGCTCCTTCCGTCTCGGGTTGGCCGAGCACATCGACGTGACTCCCGCGGCCGCGCCCCAGTCGGGTCCCGACGAACTGCGCACGGTGGGGGACACACCGCTGGGCTTCGACATCGGCCTGGAGATGTCGGGCGCGCCCGAAGCGCTCCAGACCATGCTCGACGCCGTCAGCCCCGGCGGGCGGATCGTGGCGTTGGGCCTGCCGTCCCGGGACACCCCCGTGGACTGGGCCGACATCTCCACCCGGATGCTCAACATCCAGGGAGTGAGCGGTCGCCGCATCCCCGAGACCTGGCGCAGCGTCGCCGCCCTGGTCGCCAACGGGCTCGACCCCTCCTTCGTCATCACCCACAAGTTCCGCTATGACCAGTACGACGAGGCCTTCGCCACCGCGGCCGGCGGGCAAGCGGGCAAAGTGCTGTTGGACTGGGCATAGTGCGCCGAGGAGAACAGCGACATGCCCCTGCACGTGACGATCGACTCCGACATCGACCGGTTGGACACCGGTGCGTGGCAACAGCTGGTCCGGGCGACCGGCGCCCCGGTGTTCTACTCCCCCGTGTTCCTGCGCGCGTTCGACGCCTTCCCGCTGCACTCCGTCGAGCGCAGCGCCCACATCCTCGTCCGCGACGGGACGGGAGCGGCACACGCGGTGCTGCCGGTCTACCTCCAGCAGGGGGTGGATCCGATGGGCGCGCTGGCGGCCAACCGGCCCGAGGTCCTGGACCGCCCCATACTCCTGAGCCACGTGTGGCACTGCTACGAGACGGTCGTCCCGGCTCTGAGCGCCGACGCCGCGCACCTCGCCCTGGGGGCGATGCGCGACCTCGCGGAGGAGTGGGGGGCCGCGTTGCACGGTGTCGCCAACGTGGGTGCGGACAGCGACGAAGCGGAGCTGCTCGGTTCCACCGGCTTGACGGGCACGTACCTCGACCAGAGCTGGAGCATGGACATCTCCGGCCTGGACGGCTTCGAGTCCTATCTCATGGCATTGGAGGGCAAGCCCCGCAGGGAGCTCCGCCGAGCCGTGCGCAGAGCGGAGGAGGCCGGCGTCGAGATCCGGGTGCTCGCGGTGGAGGACGCCGACCTGGACGGATTCGTCTCGCTGGCCCGCGGCACCGCGGGGTCCAAGCACGACAACGCGGACTACTACCTTCCCGGCGTGTTCCAGGGGTTCCTCGCCTCGCTGGGGTCCTGCGCCCGCGTCACCGAGCTGCGTATCGAAGGGCGGCTGGTCGGGGCGCTGGTGAGCCTGGTCGACGGCACCCGTTACCACCTGTGGACCATCGGCGCGGACTACGGGGCCTGCGAGGGGTTCAGCCCGACCTACATCCTGTTCGGCCAGGCCCTGAAGGAGGCCTTCGACGAAGGCAAGCCGACAGTGACCGCGGGGAGGCGCAACGGCTGGTTCAAGACCCGCTACGGCCTCCGCCCCACGGACCTGCAGATCTTCCTCCCGTGAGCAGCGGGCACCGCAGGGCCGCCGTCGGACGGACAGGGACGGGGGAAGTGTGCGGGGGGTCACAGGCCTGGATTCAGGGCTCGCGACCAGCTGTTCTACCGGTGTACTGGTCTAACAGATGTATGTGTCAGAGACTCGCCTGTGGCACCATGAGTACGTGAATCGACAGGCCAACTTCACCCTCGCACCCTCGTCCCTGACCGACGAGCTCTACCAGTCACTGCGCCGCCGCATCGTCAACGGAGAGATCGCGGCCGGTGAGAAGCTCACCGAACACCGCATCGCCACGGAGTACGACGTCGCGCGCCCGACCGCCAAGGCGTGCCTCGAACGGCTCACCGTGCTCGGCCTGCTCCGCCGTTCCGCCCACAAGACGGCGGTCGTCCCCGACTTCCACGCGGACGAGATCCACGATCTCTTCTTCAGCCGGGGCACGGTCGAGAGCGCGGCGGTCACCGTGCTGGCGGCCGAAGGGCTGGTGCCCGCCGAGGCCGCCGAGGCGCAGGTGCTCATCGAGGCCGCGGCCCGGGACGGCGACTTCGAGCGGCAGGTCGGCGCCGACATCGCCTTCCACACCGCGCTGGTGTCCGGCGCCGGCAGCGAGCGGCTGAGCCGGATGCACGAGCTGATCATGGGTGAGGTGCACCTGACGATGGGCCGGTTCCAGGCGCACCGGGCTGCTCAGGGCACCACCGTGGCCCACGAGCACGCCACCATCCTCGCTGGCATCGAGGCCCGGGACCCCGACACGGCGCGCCTGCGCCTGTCGGAGCACCTCGACCACGCGCGCGACCGCCTCCTGACGGGGCTGGAGACCAGCGCACAGGAGACGGCCGCGGGCGAGTAGTCCGGGCCGGCACGGGCCCAGGACGGGTCGGAACCGGCGCGGACACGCCGGGACCGGTTTCCGACCCGCCTCACTTGAGGCCGCTGGTGACCATGCCGCGGATCAGGTACCGCTGCGCGAAGACGAAGAACAGGATGACCGGCAGCAGGGAGACCAGGGACATCGCGAACAGCATCCCGATCCCCTGCTGGCTCTCCGAGCTCACCATCGCGCTGAGCGCGACCGGCACGGTGTACATGTCCGTCGACGTCAGGTAGATGAGCGGCGTGAAGAAGTCGTTCCACGTCCAGATGAACGTGAAGATGGTCGTGGTCACCAGGGCGGGGCGCATGAGCGGGAGGATCACGTGCCAGAAGACCCGGAAGGGGCCCGCTCCGTCGATCGCCGCCGCACGGTCGAGGTCGCGCGGGATGCCCCTGATGAACTGCACCATCAGGAAGATGAAGAACGCGTCGGTGGCGAGCAGCTTGGGGATCAGCAGCGGCAGGTAGGTGTCCACCCATCCCAGCTGGGCGAAGAAGATGTACTGCGGGATGATCAGCACGTGCATCGGCAGCATGACCGACACGAGCGTGATCCCGAAGAAGACGCGGCGGGACCTGAACTCCAGCCTGGCGAGCGCGTAGGCGGCCAGTGAGCAGGAGAAGAGGTTGCCGAGGATCGATCCCACGGTGACGACGAGGGAGTTGAGGAAGAACATCGAGAAGGGCCGGTTGAGGGCGTGCCAGCCCTCCCGGAAGTTCTCGAAGGTGACCTCGGTGGGGATGAGCCCCGGTTCGGTCAGGATGAGGTGCGCGGGCTTGAAGGCACTGACGACCATCCAGACCAGCGGGTAGATCATCACGATCAGGAAGAGCAGCAGGGCGCCGTGCTTGAGCATCGCGCTCCGTGTGCGGCGGCGTCTGCGGGGGCCGCGTGCGCCCACGACCGGTGCGGCGTCGATCATCAGTCGTCTCCGTAGAAGACCCAGTACTTGGACAGGAAGAAGTGGACCGCTGTCACGGCGCCGATGACCAGCAGCAGGACCCAGGCCAGCGCGGAGGCGTAGCCCATGTCGAAGGCCTTGAACCCCTGTTGGTACACGTAGAGCGTGTAGAAGAGGGTGGAGTCGACCGGGCCGCCGGTGCCGCCGCTGATCACGTGGGCCTGGGTGAAGGTCTGGAAGGCCCCGATGGTCTGCAGGATGAGGTTGAAGAAGATGATCGGGGTGAGGATCGGGACGGTGATGTGCCAGAACTGCCTGACACGTGAGGCCCCGTCCACGCGGGCCGCCTCGTAGTACTCCTCGGGGATCTGCCGCAGGCCGGCGAGGAAGATGACCATCGGCGATCCGAAGGTCCACACGTTGAGCACGATGAGGGTGGAGAGTGCCGTGGACGGGTTCTGGAGCCAGCTCTGCCCCTCGATCCCGATCAGCGCCAGGGCGTCGTTGATCAGGCCGTGGTGTCCGAACACCTCCCGCCAGAGGACGGCGATCGCGACGCTCGCGCCCAGGAGCGAGGGGAGGTAGAAGGCGCCGCGGTAGAAGGACAGCCCCCGCACCCCGCGGTCCAGCAGGACCGCGAGGAGGAGCGCGAACATCAGCTGGAGCGGGACGGAGACGAGCACGTACCGGGCGGTGACGGAGGACGACGCCCAGAACCGCTCGTCGCCGAGCATGCGTTCGAAGTTGTCGAACCCGGTGAAGTTCGGTGTGCTGAGGATGTTGTAGTCGGTGAACGCCAGGTAGAGCGAGGCTGCGAGCGGGATGGCCGTGACCAGGCACAGGCCCAGCAGCCACGGGGTGAGGAAGACGTAGGCGGCGCGGCCCTGCCGCCGGTCGGCGGTGGGACGCTTGACTGAGGGGGCCACGCCCTACGCCCCCTGGTCGATGCCGGCCTGGATCTCGGCGATGAGCGATTCCGCCACCTCCGAGACGGCGCCGTTGCCCAGGGCGACGTTCTCCGACGCGCGCGACAGGGCCTCCCGCCACGTTCCCGTCCCGGGCGGAGCCTCGTACCGGGGCCGCTGCTCCTCGGCCCGGTCGGCCTCCACCACGGTCAGCATCTCCGTCTCGTCCTCGGAGGCGAACTCGTAGGACTCCGCGAGGACGCGGGGGTTGGGGGGCGCCCCCATGGTGAGGCCGACGGTACGCAGGAAGTCCGCGTTGTTGACGCTGAAGTCGATGAGCCGGCCCGCCGCCTCGACCTTGTCGTCGTCGATGCCCTGGTAGACGGCCAGCCGGGGGTAGTAGAGGAAGCGGTGGCCGTCGGCCGCGTCGTCGCCGACGGGCACGGACCGGAGCCGGTACTTCCACTCGGGGAACATCGTGGCTTCGTCGATGATGTGGTTGGAGCTGCCGAAGTTGAGCAGGACGCTGTCACCGATCGTGGAGAAGTCGGGCTGCATGCCCTCCTGCTCTCCCAGGCTCAGCACGGCGCCCTCGTCGAGGAGCTTGCGCCACCACTCGAACCAGTCGCCGAGCGCCTCGGCGTCGAATCCGACGGTGCCGTCCTCGGTCCAGAGGTCCTGGCCGCGCTGGCGCAGCCAGGCCTCGAAGCCCATGTCCTGGTCGGGGGTGTAGCTCGCGCCCTTGCGGCCCGCCGCGTTGCCCGCGCTGTAGTCGACGAGGAACTCGGCGAGGTCGTCCCACGTCCAGTCCTCCCCGGGCATCTCCCCGCCCTCCTCCTCCAGGAAGGTCTCGTTGTGGCGGACGACGGGGACGAAGACGCCGTGGGGCATGGTCACGAGCTCGCCGCCGAGGGAGAACGAGGCGATGTCCTCGTCGGCGAAGTCGGAGAGGTCGAGGGTGGGGATGTCGTCGAGCTTGCGGTACAGTCCGTTCGCCTCGTACGTCATGACCTGGGGAGAGGCGACCCAGAAGATGTCGGCGACGTTGCGGGCCGCCATCTGCGTGGTCATGCGCTCCTGGAAGGCGGTGTACTCGGCGAACTCCGGGTCGATCGTGATGTCCGGGTTCGCCTCCTGGAACTCCTCCAGAGCCCGGGTGTAGGTCTGCTGGCGGACGGTGTTGCCCCACCAGGCGTACCGGAGGGCGGAACCGGATCTACTGCCGCCGCAGCCGGACAGGAGCGCGGACGCCCCCATCGCGCCCACGCCGGTCAACGCTAGAAAAGCGCGCCGATCGAAGTGTCTCATCACATTCCCTTCGCTGCGGGGGAAGTCACCCCGGTGAGTGTGCAGCCTCACAGGACATGTTTCCGACATGGATCTAGTCTGTCAATAATCCATGAATACTTGTTTTACAATGTTACCGGCCGTTGATGCGTCAGGGCCTGACCAGCACCTCGAAGAGGTCGATGCGGGGCAGCACGACCTCCCCGTCCCCGGCCAGCCCGGTCTCGGAGCGCAGGGCGAACGACGGCTGGTCCGACCACCACGGCACCCTCAGGCGGCGCCCCTCCACCGGCAGCGGCGCACGGAACCCCTGGGGCACCTCGCCGGAGTGGTTGATCAGGTGGACCACTCCCCCGGCCGCAGAGGCGCCCAGCACCACCTCGACCTGCTCGGGGAGGTCGGTGTCGACCCGCACGGGACCGCTCGCCGTGCGCAGGGCCGTCTCGACGAACACGTCCCTGTGCCCGCTCAGGCCCACCTGGTGGTACGCGCGGCCCGGCGTCCAGGGCAGGACGGCGACCCGGCCCCGCCCGTGGGCGCGCCACAGCGACCCGGGCAGGTCGAGGGCCAGGTGGCCGTGGCACTTCTCGGGAGGTCCGTAGGGAGCGCGGGACAGCACCGGCAGGTCCGTCTCCGCGTCGGGCACTGCCTCGACCACGTGGAAGGCCCCCAGGACGGGAAGGTCGCCCCCGCGTCGCGCGCCGTCCCGCCCGGGGCGCCGCAGGTGGAGCGAGCGTACGGACTCGACGGTGTCCCGGACGGCCGTCCGGCGCAGCACCGGGGAGCCCTCCAGCTGGAAGGCGTCCCCCTCGAACCCGCTCTCGCCCGTGGCGAGCACACCGCCCCCTCCGGAGACGAAGCGTTCCAGGGCCCCGACCGCCTCGGCGTCCAACGCCCCCAGGTCGGGGAGGACGACCAGTCCGTAGTCGCCCAGGCGGCCCTGGGCGTCGACGTCCGGGAGGCGGGGCTCCGGCAGGACGTCGAACGGGATGTGCCGTTCGAGGAGCGCCGTGTACAGCCCCCGGAACTCGTGCGTGGCCTCCTCCAGCCGCTCGGGGGCGAGTTTGAGCGGGTCGGGCCGCACGAGGAGGGTGCGGGCGGCCGGCACGAGGTCGCGGTAGACCTCGTCGTGGTCCCGGTGGAAGCGGGTCACCTCCCCGGCCACGTCGAGGCACTCGTAGGTGACGTCGTCGGGGGTGCCCATGATGTACGTGGAGGGGTTGGCGCCCCGTGAGACGGCCTGGACCAGGTACTGGGCGAAGTGGTGGGGCTCCTCCCCGGCCAGGCGGTAGGGCATGTCGACGAAACCCACGGCGTTGGTGAGCACCGGGACCCGCGGCCGGTACGTCCGGGCGGCGCTGACGTGTTCGGCGGTCCGGTGGTGCCACAGGGTGCGGCCGACGGCGTTGTTGGCCTCGTGGAAGACGATGTCCGCCCGGTCCCCGAGGATCAGCGGCGCCTCCGGCCGGCGCGCGCTGACGTGGGCGCGCACGCGGGCGGTCAGGTCGTCGAGCACGGTCGCCGTGAACCGCTTCCACACGGGGTAGGTGGGAGATCCGGGGCCGGTGGGCAGCTCGGTGCCGGGCGCGAAGTCCGCGAAGGCGCGCCGGCAGGGCAGGCAGTGGCAGGTGCCCCGGTGGACCCCGCTGTAGTCGACCTCGTTGAAGGACATCCAGTTGAAGAAGAACCCGTCGACGGCGTACCGGTCCAGTACCTCGTCGACCACCTCGAAGAGGCGGTGCTGGTAGTAGTCGCCGCTGGGGCACACGCTGGTCAGGCCGTTGTACACCTGCTGTGTGCCGTCGGCGCCGGTGAAGCACCACTCCGGGTGGCGCTCGGCGCGGCGGTGGTCGACCTTGGAGAAGTCCATGCGGGCCAGGACCCGCACCCCCCGCTCCCCCGCCGCCGCCACCGCGTCGCCCACGAGGTCGCCGGAGGGGCGTGCGGCCAGGGCGGGGTTGCGGGTCTGGAAATCCAGGTCGGTGGGGTGGTTGGAGATGATGCCGCCGACGCTGAGGAGCCAGGCCTGCGCGCCGAACTCCTCCAGGTAGTCGAGGACCCGCCCGACGTCCAGGCCGGCGTCGATCTCCCTCAGGTTCGTCTGGAACATCTGGAACGGCCGCTGCCACCAGAGGTCGTGTCCTGTCACGCCTGCTCACCCCGGATCCACGTGAACCGGACGGTCTCCAGGAGGTCCGCGGAGCCCACGGTGACCTCGGCACGGCCCTCGCGGACCCGCACCGGGACGTCGGCGTCCGCGACGAGAAGGCGGGCGTGCGCGCCGACCGCGCCCTCGGGCAGGGCGATCGAGACCTCCTGCTCGGGGAGCGGAAGGATCTCGCGCATGGGCCCCTTGAGTGCCATGGGGTTGGTGAGGTTGACGATGACCACCGCAACCGACTCGGGGTTCTCCCACACCGCGAGGTCGACCAGGCCGCGCCCGCGTACCCGGACCCGCTCGGGTGCGCCGAGGGCCCAGCGGACGGCGTTCGCGACGAGGGTCCCGTGGTCGGGCTGGAGCGCCTCCCAGAACAGCGCGCCGAGGTTGAAGGGGACGTAGACCGAGCGGCCCCCGGAGGGGAGGTCCCGGGCGATGAGGGCGGGGCTGCCCAGCTCCTCCCGCGGATACACCTCCTCCATCGGCAGGTCGGGGTAGTCGGGCACGAACCGGAAGGGCACGTCGGTCCCGGGGCGGGCGGTCACGCCGATGAGCTCGGTGCCCCCGATGATCCGCTGCGCGCCGTCGAAACCGGCGTTGGTGGGGTGGTCCCCGACGAGGGCGACGTAGTTGTTCTTCACGGGACCGCGCACCGGCATGGCCAGGTCCGCGCCGAACACGTCGGCGAGTCCGAAGTTGGCGCGGGGGGTGCCGTACTCGTCGTCCAGGGAGGACCTGTGGGCGGCGACGACGCTCCCCCCGGACTCGGCGAAGGCCTGGACGGTCCGGCACTGCTCCTGGCTCAACCGCTCCGCGTCGGGCAGGACGAGCACCGTGAACCGGTGGAGCTCCTCCACGGTCAGGTTCTGCTCCGCGACGATCTCGAAGGGGATGCGGGCCTCGACCAGGGCGTGGTAGAAGCCGTCCTCGTGCGCGCGCGTCCCGGTCCCCGCGGGCTCCGAGCCCGTCTCCAGGAGCGCCACGTCCGCCGTGACCGTGCGGGCGGCGAGTTCGGGCTCCAGGCGCTCGTGGAGCGCGAAGGCGTCGGCGACGGGCCGCACCCACCGGCGGTCGGGGACCATGCCGTTGAACTTGGTGAACCACGGGAACGCGCCCTGGGCGAAGCCGTCGACGATCCACATGGTCGTCTCGGCGCCCGGCGACACCGAGTCCTTCCAGCGGTGCTGGTGGTCCTCGGGGCCGATGGAGGTGATGAGGCCGACCGGTCTGTCCCGGAACACCGCCCGGCTCCGCTTGCCGTTGCGGCCGGCCGACCACGGGGCCTCGACCCCGGAGCGGCCCTGCTTGTCGATGAGGAAGAAGGGGAAGTGCCTGGCCAGCATGTCGCGGTCGAGGTCGCGCGCGGCGATGCTGCCCAGGTTGGGGATGAACCGGGCGTGCGGGCGGATGTCGCGCACGGCCCGGTCCCACAGGCTCACGAGTTCGCTCAGCTTGCGTCGGCGCCACACCACGTACGCCCGCCAGGCGGGGTCGGAGGAGTCCCCCTCGCGGCGCGGCAGGTCGAACCCGGTCTCGTCACGGAAGCTGCGCAGCGCCGCCTCGCTGTGGGAGATGCCGTGGCCCTGCCAGCGGTTGGCGAAGACGGCGTCCACGTCGTAGCGGGTGACGATCTCCCGGGCGACCTCGGTGATGAACTCGCGGTTGTACGGGCCGAACGGGCAGGTCAGCCAGATGTCGGGGTAGCCCCAGTGTTCCACCGGGCGTCCGTCGGCGGTGCGGGCCAGCCATTCGGGGTGTGCGCGGGCGGCGTCCGCGTGGACGGCGTGGGGGTCCACCCGCGCCATGACGTGCATGTCGAGGCTCCGCGCTCCGTCGACGAGGGTGCCGAAGGGGTCGGTGTCACCGAGGTGGGCGCTGCGGTAGTGGTGCGGGATGTCGGTCGGGTAGAAGGCGACGTAGCCTCCGGCGCTGATACAGGCCGCGTTGGACCTGGTCTCGCGCATGACGTCGATCCAGAAGTCGGGGTCGAAGCGCCCGGGGTCGTTCTCCGTCAGCGTGAGCTGTGTCCACCGTGTCGCACCCAGATGCCAGTCGGACGTGCGCGGCGCGCTGGCCGCGGCCCCGGGTCCGCTCTCCGTCACACCCTGTGCCATGTGGCTGGTCCTCTCGTCGGCGTGGCCGCCGCGGGCCCCGGTCCGCTTTCCGCACCGGTGGCGCCCCGCGACGGCGGCGGCCAGTATAGGCACATTGTCAGTCAAGATTTCAAGACTGACAATGCACTCGAGAGGGCGGGCCCGATCAGTCGGCGGCCTCCACCTCCCGACCGGACAGCCGCTCCACCTGCAACAACAGCGCCGAGTGGTCCAGGGACCCGTAGCCCTGGGCGCTCAGCGAACCCATCAGGGTCGCCGTGAGCGCCCCGAGGGGGATGGCCACCCCGGCTTCGCGGGCCGCGGCCGTCACGATCCCCAGGTCCTTGTGGTGCAGGTCGACCCTGAACCCGGGGGCGAAGTCGCGCGCGAGCATCGAGGCGGCCTTGCGGTCCAGGACCGTGCTCCCGGCCAGCCCGCCCGCGAGCACGCGTACCGCTCCCTCCCGGTCGACCCCGTGGGCGTCGAGGAAGACCAGCGCCTCGGAGACGAGTTCGATCACCCCCGCGACGATCAGCTGGTTGGAGGCCTTGACGGTCTGGCCGGCCCCGGCCGCCCCCACGTGGACCACGGTCGCGCCGAGCGCGTCCAGCACGGGACCCGCCAGGGCGAAGTCCTCCGGCTCGCCCCCGACCATGATCGAGAGCTTCGCCTCGACGGCCCCCTGCTCACCCCCGCTGACCGGTGCGTCCAGGACCCGGACCCCCCTGGCCCCGCCGGCTTCGGCCACGGAACGGGCCACGTCGGGGCGGATGGTGCTCATGTCGATGAGCAGCGCACCGGACCGCATGTGCTCCAGGGCCCCGTCGGCGCCCAGGACCACGGCCTCCACGTCCGGGGAGTCGGGCAGCATCGTGATGACGGCGTCGGCTCCCGTCACCGCATCGGCCACCGACGGCGCGGCGCGCCCGCCCGCGGCCACCAGCGCCTCCCTCTTGCCGGCGCTGCGGTTGTATCCCACCACGTCGAACCCCGCACGGACGAGGTTGGCCGCCATGGGGGCGCCCATGACTCCGAGGCCGATGAAAGCGATCGTTCGTACACTCACTGCAAGCTCCTGGGTCGTGTCATCGGTGTCGGCGGGCCGTCCGGCCCGCCGGGGTGTCGCGGG
>NZ_JAUZMY010000049.1:0-35796 GCF_036327455.1 Nocardiopsis codii
GGGGGGGGGGGGGGGGGCGGGCCCCCCCCCCGCCCCCCGCCCCGTCTGGAGCACAGAAGGAAGAGCATGTTCGCCACACTCACCGGGTTGGGCCTGGCCTCGGCCGCGGGTCTCAACGCCTACATCCCCCTCCTCGCGGTCGGTCTGCTCGCCCGCTTCACCGACCTCGTCCCGCTCGGCGAAGCCTGGCAGTGGATCGAGCACCCGATCACCCTCGTGACCCTCGCCGTGCTGCTGGTCGTCGAGTTCGCCGCCGACAAGTTCCCCGCCGTCGACAGCGTCAACGACGTCATCCAGACCGTGGTGCGGCCCACCTCCGGCGGCATCGTCTTCGGCGCGGGCGCCTCGACGGTCGAGCTGTCCGAGATCACCGGCGCCGCGTCCGGCGCCGCGACGGCGGACGGATCCGGGGTCTCCTGGATCCCGGTGATCGCGGGCGTGGTGGTCGCCCTGCTCTTCCACGTCGCCAAGGCGATGGCGCGCGTGGTGACCAACGGCGTGTCGCTCGGCTGCTCGGCGCCGCTCGTCTCCCTCTTCGAGGACTTCGTCAGCCTCGTCACGTCGCTGCTCGCGATCCTGCTGCCCCTGCTCATCCTCGTCCTGTTCCCCGTCATGGTCGTCGGCGGTGTGCTGCTGGTCCGCCGGGTGCGCCGGACCCGGGCGGAGCGGCGCGAGGCCCCGGACCGGGGGGTCCCCGACCCCGGGAACCCGAGGTGAGGTGGCCGACAACGCATTCCCGAACCGGGGCGGGGGGCCGTAAAGTGCTGCCAATGACTGAGACGACCTTCGACCGAACCGGCATCACCCACATCGTCTGGGACTGGAACGGCACCCTTCTGGACGACAACCACGCCAACCTCGCGGCGGTGAACGCCGTCTGTGCGCAGTTCGGCCGCGAGCCCGTGGAGATGGAGTACTGGCGTTCCGTCTTCCGGCGGCCCCTCATCCCCTGCTACGAGGAACTCCTCGGCCGCCCCTTCGCCGACGGCGAGTGGGAGCACGCGGAGCGGCTCTACGACAGCAGCTACCTGGAGCACCTGCACACCTGCGAGCTGAGCACGGGCGTCCCTGACGTGCTGCACGACTGGACCGGCGGCGGGGGCACCCAGTCCCTGCTCTCCATGGCCTCGCACGAACACCTCGTGCCCCTCATCACCGAGCGCGGGCTCACCTCCCACTTCACGCGCGTCGACGGCCGCCGGTTCGCCACCGAGCACGACTCCAAGGCCGAGCACCTGGTGAGCCACCTCGACCACCAGGGCATCGACCCGTCCCGCGTCGTGCTGATCGGCGACATCGACGACGACGCGCGCGCCGCCCGCGAGGCCGGGGCCAGGTCCATCCTGGTCACCAGCGGACTGATGGCGCGCGAGCGGCTGGAGGCCACCGGCTCGCCCGTGTTCGACTCCCCGGTCGCCGCCGTCGCCGCCCTGCGCGCCGCCTGATCCCCCCACGGCCTCAGACATCCGGTCACCGGATCCCACGGGAGTGCCCCGGGTGTCAATGGGGGGTTCCCACCCCGTCGGCACCGCACCGGGGTGGGGTGCGCACAGTCGCGGCGCCGTGCCGGTGACCTGCGCGCTCGTCACACGCCCCGGTCCTCCCTATCGAGAGGCCGGGGCGTCGCGGTCACCCTGGGGTGTTGTTAGATGGGTCTCACAGCAACACACAGCCACGCGATCAGGAAGGCGGGCCAATGACGGAGAGCAGCGTGCCCCGTGTGCTCTGGGAGCCCGACGAGACGAAGATCGAAGCCTCGAACATCGTCGCGTTCGCCCGGTGGGCCGCGGAGAACAAGGGAGTCCGGGCGTTCGGCGGGCAGGACGGCACCCCGTCCGCGTCGTTCGACTACGACTCCCTCTGGCGCTGGTCGGTCACCGACGTCGACGGCTTCTGGGAAGCGGTCTGGGAGTACTACGGCGTCCGGTCCGAGACCCCCTACGGGCAGGTGCTGGCCGAACGCGCCATGCCCGGGGCGACCTGGTTCCCGGGGGCGACCCTCAACTACGCCGCGCACGTCTTCGAGGGCCGTGACGACGCACGCGTCGCCATCCGGCACGCCACCGAGCTGCGCGAGCTCGGCGAGTGGACCTGGGGCGAACTCCGGCGGCGCACCGCCGCCATCGCCGCCGGGCTGCGCGAGCTGGGAGTGGGCCCCGGCGACCGCGTCGTCGCCTACCTGCCCAACCTCCCCGAGACGGTCGCCGCGTTCTACGCCGTCGCCTCGCTCGGCGCCGTGTGGTCCTCCTGCTCCCCGGACTTCGGGGTGCGCAGCGTCATCGACCGCTTCGCGCAGATCGAGCCGAAGGTCCTCCTCGCCGTCGACGGCTACCGCTACGGGGGCAAGGACTTCGACCGCCGTCCCGTCGTCGGTGAACTGCGCGCCGCCCTGCCCACCGTCGAGCACACGGTCCTCCTCGACCACCTCGCCCCCGGCGTCCCCCTCGACGGAACCCTGTCGTGGGAGGGGCTGGAGGACTCCGGCGCCGGGGCCGAACTGGAGTTCACCCCCGTCCCCTTCGACCACCCCCTGTGGGTGCTCTACTCCTCCGGGACCACGGGGCTGCCCAAGGCCATCGTCCACGGGCACGGCGGCATCCTCCTGGAGCAGCTCAAGAACCTCCACCTGCACCTGGACGCCCACGAGGACGACCGGGTCTTCTGGTTCACCACCACCGGCTGGATGATGTGGAACTTCCTGGTCAGCGTCCTGCTGACCCCGGCGTCCATCGTCCTGTACGACGGCAGCCCGGCCGCCTCCGACATGGGCGCGCTCTGGGACCTCGCCGCCGACGCCGGGGTGACCGTCTTCGGCACCAGCGCCGGCTTCCTGGCCTCCTCCATGAAGGAGGGCGTCCACCCCCGCGAGGGACGCGACCTCTCCCGCCTCAAGGCCATCGGCTCCACCGGTTCCCCGCTCAGCCCCGAGGCCTTCGCCTGGGCCTACGACGAGTTCGGCAGCGGCCTCTGGCTGTTCTCCACCTCGGGCGGCACCGACGTGTGCAGCTGCCTCGTCGGGGGGACGCCCACCCTGCCGGTCTACGAGGGCGAGATCCAGTCCCGCTCGCTCGGCATGGCCGTCGCCTCCTGGGACCCCGACGGCAAGGAGCTCACGGGCGAGGTCGGCGAGCTGGTGGTCACACAGCCGGCGCCGTCCATGCCCGTCTTCTTCTGGGGCGACGAGGACGGCGAACGCCTCCGCGACAGCTACTTCTCCGTCTACCCGGGGATCTGGCGGCACGGCGACTGGATCGAGATCACCGACCGCGGCACCGCGATCATCTACGGCCGCTCCGACTCCACCATCAACCGCGGCGGCGTCCGCATGGGCACCAGCGAGATCTACCGCGCCGTCCTCTCCCTCGACGACGTCGTGGACGCCCTCGTCGTGGACGTGCCCCAGGAGGACGGGTCCTCCAGGATCGAGCTGTTCACCGTCCTGCGCGAGGGCGCCGACCTGGACGGCGACCTCCCCAAGGAGATCGCCCGGCGCATCCGCACCGACTGCTCGCCCCGCCACGTGCCGGACCGCGTGCGTACCATCGCCGCCGTGCCCCGGACCCTGTCCGGGAAGGTGCTGGAGGTCCCGGTCAAGCGCATCCTCATGGGCGAGGACCCCGAGAAGGTCGCGAGCCGCGACTCCCTGGCCAACCCGGAGGCGCTGGACCACTTCAGCGACCTGGCGGGCTGACCCGGGTCGGGGGAGGCGGAGGGGGAGGGGGAGCGGACCCCGCCCCCCTCCCGCCCTCCCGAGAGGGGACCGGCGACCCCCGCCGCAGGGGGGCCGGGCCCCTGCGGCGGTCGGCCGCCGGCTGTCCGGAGCGTGGTCAGGACAGCAAGGCCTCCTTCGCGTCGGCCACCGCCTCCGGCTGCTCCTCCGGCAGGTAGTGTCCGCAGTCGGCGATCCCGACCACCCGGACGCCGGTGCCCTCGGAGGGCATCAGGTCCCGCAGGTACGCGTGGTTGCTCTCGTCGCCGCCGAGGGCGAGGATCGGCACCTCCACCTTCCCGTAGGTAGGTGCCGGCCGGGTTCCCGCGGCCCGGGTCCACGTACTGGTCCGGCCCGGGCAGGAGGCTGAAGGCGGACCAGCTCTCGTCCGGGTGGGGGACGTCCAGCAGGCAGATCCTGTTCGTCGCCTCCGGGTAGAGCGCGGCGTGGGCGTAGGCGACCATCGCGCCGTGCGGACATCGACGTGCGCTTCCCCGGCCTGCTCGACATCCTCCTCGCCGCGTCCCCGGCACCGCGCCGACCGGACCAGGGGCCGGGGGAGCCGGCGTTACCGCGTGGCCGTCTGTGGCCACACGGCGTCGCCCGGGCGCATTGTTGCCCGGGACGGAACGGGCATAGCCTGACGGACGTGGCACAGAACCAGTCTGACGACACCTCCACGGCCCCCGTAGGCCCGCCGCCCCCGCAGGGGCGGATCGACGGCATCGACGCGGCGCGCGCCATCGCCGTCTTCGGGATGTTCGTCGTCCACCTCGGGGTGGGATCGATGGGTTTCCTGTCGCCCGAGAACTACGCGTGGGACCTGCACAGCATCGTCCGGGGCAACTCCTCCGCGCTCTTCGCGCTCCTCGCCGGGGTCTCCCTGGCGATGATGACCGGCCGCACCGCACCCGTCGGAGGGGAGCCGCTGCTCCGGGCGATCGCGCGCATCCTCACCCGGGCCGTGCTCATCGGCCTCCTCGGCGCGGTCCTCGACATCATGGCGGTGCCGATCGCGATCATCCTCACCTACTACGCCGGGTTCTTCCTGCTGGCGCTGCCGCTGGTGAAGCTGCGCCCGGGGGCACTGTGGGCCGTGGCGGGCGGGCTGGCTGTGGTCGGCCCGTTCCTGTCGTTCGCACTGCGGGAGGCCTTCCTCGTCCCCGAGCTCAGGAGCGGGGCGGTCCCGACCCTCACGGAGTTCTTCCTGACCGGCTACTACCCGGCGGTCACCTTCATGGTCTACGTGGTCGCGGGGATGGCCCTCGGACGCCTCGACCTCACCGCCACCGCCGTCCGGCTGCGCCTGGCGGTCGCCGGTGCGGCGCTCTCCGTGTTCGCCTACGGGGGTTCGTGGCTGATGCTCGGCCCCCTGGGCGGACTGGACCGGCTCGTCGCGGCCAGCGGACCCGGGCTGACCGGGCTGTCACCCGGGGCCGCCGCCGACCCGGCGGTGGCGGAGCAGGTGCGGTACGCGGTCACCGACCACGCGGAGTCGATCTCCGGGCAGGTCCCCACCGACTCCTGGTGGTGGCTGGCGGTCAACACTCCGCACACCGGCACCACCTTCGAGATCGCCGAGGCCGTCGGCCAGGGGCTCATCGTCCTCGTGGCCTGCATGTTCCTGTGCGACCGGTTCCGGGTCGCCATGTACCCGCTGACCTCGGTCGGCCGGATGCCGCTGACCGTCTACAGCGGGCACATCCTGGCCCTGGCGGTGGTCATCGGGGCCCTCGGCCCCGGATGGGCCACACCGTGGCTGCTGGAGTGGTTCGTGCTCGGGGCCCTGGTGTTCGCGACCCTCTGGAGGCTCGTCGTCGGCAGGGGGCCGGCCGAACTCCTGCTCGGCGAGGCGGCCGACGGCGTCGTCTCCCTGGTCGACGAGCGCAGGGCGGCCGGCGGAGGCCGCCCCGGCGCGTGACGGCCGCGCGGTGGCGGCGGGCTGCGCCCCCTCCTACCGGAGGCCGTCCCGGCGGGTGATGTTGGCCGACGTGCGGTCGCGGTGGGCGAGGGAGTCGCTGCTGGTGCGGGAGTTCTGCCGGATGAGCCGCCGGGCGTCGTCCGCGGCGGACCGCGCCGCCGACGGGCTCGCCACGGGCCGCTGCGACACCTCGGCGTCCTCGGGCAGGCCGATGTCCATCGGCAGCCCCGCGCGGCTGATGACCCGCAGCTGAGCGCCCTCCTGCGACTGCGAGGGGCGGATGTCCCCGTCGGGGGTGCGCCACGCCCTCATGCGGTCGCGCAGCCAGTCGGTGCCCTGGTGCTCCGGGCCGTAGGGCCACGCCGATCCGTCGGGCCGGTGGCCCAGGGCGTGCAGCACGTCGGCGATGGTCCACCCGGCGGAGAAGAAGCGCGCGGTCTCGTCCCGCAGGTACCGGAAGTCCACACGTCGCAGCGACGGGTCCTCCCGCCGCAGGGTCTCGCACGCGTCGTGCACGTCCCGGGGCGTGTGCCGGGGGCGGTGCATCGGGTCGACCTCGGGTTTGCGCAGAAGCGCGTCGTCGACCGTCACGATCACCTCGCCCCGGCGGTTGTCCCAGATGCTCACGTCGTCGCGGGCCCACCTCTGGGACTCGACGAGCGCCGACGCCATCCTGCGCAGGTCGACGCGGTCGTCGTCAGTGCTGATCCGGAACTCCGCCATGGGACAAGCGTACGCCGACCCCCGCGGTCCCGGATCAGGACCCGCCACCGGTCGCGAGCGGCCGGGTCATCACGAGCTGGATGTCGTCGGGCTCGGTGAAGAGGCGTCGCCCCGTGAACGAGAACCCGGCGGCGCCGTACACCCGCGCCGCACGGTCGTTGGCCTCGTCGACGCACAGCACCAGCTCGGAGGCGCCCGGGGCGACCTCCGAGGCGAGCCGGTCCAGCAGCGGCGCCGAGCAGGAGGCCCGCCCCACCCCCTTCCCCTGCCAGTCCGGGGCGACGTAGAAGGCGCGCAGGAGCACGGCGTGCGCCGGGTCCGGAACCAGGTCGCGGGTGTGCACCGCCCGGTCCAGGACGCCGAACCCCGCGCAGGCGGTCCGCGCCCCGTCAGCGTCCGCCACCGGGCGCCGGTCGGCCACGATCGCGAAGGGCGTGCGCGCCGGGTCGGCGTCGGCGAGGGGAAGGGTGGCGACGGGCGTGCGCCCGTGCCCGCGCTGTCCGGGCAGCAGGCGGTGTCCCAGCACGGCCTTCCTGAGCAGGGCGGTCTCCGCGGTGTCCCGGTCCAGGCGTACCAGGCGCAGCTCCGGGGGGCCGTCCACCCGGCCGCCGCCCGTCTCCGTCGGGCCGGCGGCGGCCTCACGGCCGACGGCGTCCGTGCCGGGGCCGGTCCGTCCCGGTCTGTTCGCTGGTGCCACCGCTCGCTCCTGTCGACTCGGCCGGGCCCGTCACCGGGGCCCGGCGGGGGCCGGTCCGGGCAAGTCTCGCATTCCGCCCCGGGCGTCCGGCGGAGCACCCCGGTCTAGACCGCGCGCGTCCCCGCTTCGGGCGAAGACCCGGTCCGAGTGTCCGTTTCTAGGGATTTTCCGGACCCGGTTGGAGGAAAGCACCATGGTGTGTACCGTCCCTGGTTGGAGGCTTCTCCAACCTTCGACGGCGCGGTCCGGGCGGGTACTGACGGCCGCTCCGCCCGGGGTTAGGGTGACTGCCTGACGGCCCGGCGCCGGGGAGAACCCCTGCCGGCGCCTGGGGGACCGGTCTCCGCGCACCGTTCCCCGAACCGCCTCCGCCGACCACGGCGGACGGACCGGCCAGAAACCCGACCGAGCTGTAGGTGCCCGTGCCCCACACCGCATTCGCGCCCGAGGCGACGACCAACCGCGCGCTCCGGGCGTTCCTGCACGGACTCCCGGGCGTGGACGAGGTCGGCGCGCGTGCCCGCGCCCAGGACCTGGCGACCCGGTCCGTCAAGACCACCGCCAAGGCCCGCGCCATCGACCTCGCCATCAGCATGGTCGACCTGACCACCCTGGAGGGCGCCGACACCGTCGGCAAGGTCCGGGCCCTGTGCGCCAAGGCCGCCAACCCCGACCCCTCCGACCGCACCGTGCCCCGCGTGGGCGCCGTCTGCGTCTACCCGGACATGACCGCCACCGCCGTCGAGGCGCTGCGCGGCACCGGGATCGGGGTCGCGTCGGTGGCCACCGCCTTCCCGTCCGGCCGTGCCCCCATGGAGGTCAAGCTCGCCGACACCCGGCGGGCGGTCGCCGACGGGGCGAGCGAGATCGACATGGTCATCGACCGCGGCGCGTTCCTGTCCGGCGACTACCTCAAGGTCTTCGAGGAGATCGCCGCCGTCAAGGAGGCCTGCGGCGCCGCACACCTCAAGGTCATCCTGGAGACCGGCGAACTCGTCACCTACGACAACGTCCGACGCGCCTCCCACCTGGCGATCCGGGCCGGCGGGGACTTCATCAAGACCTCCACCGGCAAGGTGTCCCCGGCCGCGACACCGCCGGTCACCCTGGTCATGCTGGAGGCCGTCCGCGACCACCGCGCGGCCACCGGACGGCACGTCGGCGTCAAGCCCGCCGGGGGCATCCGCACCACCAAGGACGCCATCCGCAACCTGGTCATGGTCAACGAGGTCGCCGGCCCCGACTGGCTGACCCCCGACCTGTTCCGGATCGGCGCCTCCAGCCTCCTCAACGACCTGCTCATGCAGCGCACCAGGCTGACCACGGGCACCTACCCGGGCCCCGACTACTACACGCTGGACTAGAGCCGTGATCTTCGAGTACGCGCCCGCACCGGAGTCCCGCTCCGTCGTCGCCCTGCGCGAGACCTACGACCTGTTCGTCGACGGCGGGTTCGCCCCGGCCGAGGGAGGGGAGTACCTCACCACCCTCAACCCCGCCGACGAGACCGAGCTCGCCCGTGTCGCCGTCGCAGGGCCCGCCGACGTCGACCGCGCCGTCGCGGCAGCCCGCCGCGCACAGGAGACCGTGTGGGGCCGGATGTCCGGCGCCGAGCGCGGCAAGTACCTGTTCCGCATCGCCCGCATCATCCAGGAGCGCTCGCGCGAACTGGCCGTGCTGGAGTCGCTGGACAACGGCAAGCCCATCAAGGAGACCCGCGACGTCGACCTGCCGCTGGTCGCCGCGCACTTCTTCTACTACGCCGGCTGGGCCGACAAGCTTGCGCACGCCGGGCTCGGCCCGGACCCGAGGCCGCTCGGGGTCGCCGCCCAGGTCATCCCGTGGAACTTCCCGCTGCTCATGCTCGCGTGGAAGATCGCCCCCGCCCTGGCCACCGGCAACACCGTCGTCCTCAAGCCCGCCGAGACCACCCCGCTGACCGCCCTGGTCTTCGCGCAGATCTGCCAGGAGGCCGACCTGCCCCCGGGCGTGGTCAACATCCTGACCGGCGCCGGCGAGACCGGGCGAGCCCTCGTCGAGCACCCGGGCACGGACAAGGTGGCCTTCACCGGGTCCACCGGGGTCGGCCGCCAGATCGCCCGCTCCGTCGCCGGCACCGACAAGCGCCTCACCCTCGAACTGGGCGGCAAGGGCGCCAACATCGTCTACGACGACGCCGCGATCGACCAGGCCGTCGAGGGCGTCGTCTCGGGCATCTTCTTCAACCAGGGCCACGTCTGCTGCGCCGGCTCCCGGCTGCTGGTCCAGGAGTCGATCGCCGAGGAGTTCCTCCCGCTGCTCCGGGCACGGATCTCCAGGCTGCGCCTGGGCGACCCCCTGGACAAGAACACCGACATCGGTGCGATCAACTCCGCCGCCCAGTTGCAGCGCATCCGCGAGCTCACCGACACCGGCGAGGCCGAGGGCGTCGAGCGCTGGTCGCCCGACTGCGACCTGCCGCAGACCGGATACTGGTTCGCCCCCACGGTCCTGACCGGCGTCAGCCAGGCCCACCGGGTGGCCCGCGAGGAGATCTTCGGACCGGTCCTGTCCGTCCTGACCTTCCGCACGCCCGAGGAGGCGGTCGAGAAGGCCAACAACACCCCCTACGGCCTCTCCGCGGGTGTGTGGACCGAGAAGGGCTCCCGCATGCTGTGGACCGCCGAGCGCCTGCGCGCGGGCGTGATCTGGTCCAACACGTTCAACAAGTTCGACCCGACCAGCCCCTTCGGCGGCTACAAGGAGTCGGGATACGGCCGCGAGGGCGGACGGCACGGATTGGAGGCCTACCTTGGCTGAGCGGCGAAGCACCGGGAAGGCCGGCAGGGGATCGGCCCGCGACGCGAGGACCGCCTCCCCGGCGCCCGCGCGCCTGGCGGTCCGCAAGACCTACAAGCTCTACGTGGGCGGGGCCTTCCCCCGCTCGGAGTCGGGCAGGAGCTACCCCGTGACCTCCGCGAGCGGCGAACACCTGGCCAACGCCTCCCTCGCGTCGCGCAAGGACGCGCGCGACGCCGTCACCGCCGCCCGCAAGGCCTTCGGCGGCTGGTCCTCGCGCACCGCCTACAACAGGGGCCAGATCCTGTACCGGGTCGCCGAGGTCCTGGAGGGCCGCCGGGACCAGTTCGCGGCCCAGGCCGTGGCGGCCCAGGGCCTGTCCCGCGCGGACGCGGACCGCGTGGTCTCCGCCGCCGTCGACCGGTGGGTGTACTACGCGGGCTGGACCGACAAGGTGGCCCAGGTGCTCGGCGGCGCCAACCCGGTGTCCGGGCCGTTCTACAACCACTCGGCTCCCGAGCCGACCGGCGTGGTCGCGGTGTTCGCGCCCCAGGACGCGCCGCTGCTCGGCCTGACCTCCGTGGTCGCGCCGGTCATCGCCACGGGCAACACCGCGGTGGTGGTCACCTCCGGGGACGCGCCCCTGGCGGCGGTCGACCTGGCCGAGGTGCTCGCCACCTCCGACCTGCCCGGCGGCGTCGTCAACCTGCTGACCGGCCGGGTGGGCGAGATCGGCCCGCACCTGGCCTCCCACGCCGACGTCAACGCCCTGGACCTCGCCGGCGCCGGGGAACTGGCGGTCGAGTTCGAGCGGACCGCGGCGACCACCCTCACCCGGGTGCTGCGCCCCGGCCCCGCCGCCGACGGCGGAGAGGACTCCTGGCTCGACCCCGACCCGGGGACCTCGCGCATGACGCCCTTCCTGGAGACCAAGACGGTGTGGCACCCCGTCGGGGTGTAGGAACCGGGCGACCGGCGACCCGGGGCCGCCGGTCCGCGCGCCGAGGCGCGACGGCGCCCACGAGCCGGCGGACGGACCGCGCCGTGCCCGACGGCGGGAGCGCCCCCGGGCCCGCGGCCGGTTCCTCCGGACACAGGGACACGCCCCGCGCCGTCGGCGCGGCACGAACGAACGGAGAACACCCAGTGACTCGCACACCCCAGGCCGCCGCCGAGGACGCCGCCGCGGAACTGCGCTCGCGCACCGGCGTCGACGACTACGACGTCGCCCTGGTCATGGGATCGGGGTGGGCGCCCGCCGCCGACCTCCTCGGCGACTCCCGGCACGAGCTGGCCGCCTCCGACCTGCCGGGCTTCCTGCCCCCGGCCGTGGAGGGGCACAGCGGCACGATCCGCAGCATCAGCGACGGCGACCGCAACGTGCTCGCCTTCCTGGGCCGCACCCACCTGTACGAGGGCCACGGCACCGAGGCGGTCGTGCACGGCGTGCGCACGGCCGTGGCCGCAGGGGCCCGGACGATCGTCCTGACCAACGCGGCGGGCGGCATCAACCCCGCCTACCCGGTGGGCTCCCCGGTGCTGATCGCCGACCACCTCAACATGACCGCCACGTCGCCGCTCACCGGCGCGACCTTCGTGGACCTCACCGAGACCTACACCCCGGCCCTGCGGGAGCTGGCCCGCGAGGTGGACCCGGACCTGCCCGAGGGCGTGTACGCGGCCATGCCCGGACCGCACTTCGAGACCCCCGCCGAGATCCGCATGCTCCGTGCCATGGGCGCCGACCTCGTCGGCATGTCCACCGTCCTGGAGGCCATCGCCGCCCGCGAGGCGGGCGCCCAGGTGCTGGGCCTGTCACTCGTCACCAACATCGCGGCCGGACTGGACGGCGCCAACCTCGACCACGAGGACGTGCTCGCCACCGGCCGGGACGCGGCCGGGACCGTCGGCCGCCTGCTCGCCGACATCGTCGCCAAGCTCTGAGGGAACGGGACCGATGACCGACGACACCGCCGCCCGCGCCCGGGAGTGGCTCGCCCAGGACCCCGACCCCGCCACCCGCGGGGAGCTGGAGGGGCTGCTGGAGCGTGTCGACGGGGGCGACGACGCGGCCCGGGCCGACCTGGCCGACCGCTTCGGCGCGCGACTGGAGTTCGGCACCGCGGGGCTGCGCGGCGCCCTGGGCGCCGGTCCCAACCGGATGAACCGGGTGGTGGTGATGCGGGCGGCGGCCGGGATCGCCGCCTGGCTGCGGGGCCGGGGCGCGGGCGGTGCGCACGTGGTCGTCGGTTACGACGCCCGGCACCGGTCGGCGGACTTCGCCCGCGACAGCGCCGCCGTGCTCACCGGCGCCGGGCACCGGGTGTCCTTGATGCCCGGCCCCCTGCCCACCCCCGTGCTGGCGTTCGCCGTCCGCGACCTCGGCGCGGACGCCGGGATCATGGTGACCGCCAGCCACAACCCGCCGCAGGACAACGGGTACAAGGTGTACGTCGGCGGGACCGGCGACGACGCGGGCGCCCAGATCGTGTCGCCGGTGGACGCCGAGATCTCCGCCGCCATCGACGCCGCGGGCCCGGTCGGCGCCCTGCCCCTGGGCGAGGGGTGGACGGTACTGGGGGAGGAGGCCGTGGACCGCTACCTCGCGGCGGTCACCGCGCTCGTCCCCCGGCGCGACCGCGGGCTGGTCACCACCTACACGGCCATGCACGGGGTGGGCGGAAGGGTGCTCGTCGCGGCGATGGAGCGGGCCGGGTTCGCCCGTCCGTCCGTGGTCGCCGCCCAGTTCGACCCCGACCCCGACTTCCCGACCGTGGAGTTCCCCAACCCGGAGGAACCCGGCGCGATGGACCTCGCCACCGCGGCCGGCGCCGCCGACGGGGCCGACCTGGTGATCGCCAACGACCCCGACGCCGACCGGCTCGCGCTCGCGGTCCCCGGGCACGGGCTTCTCACCGGGAACGAGGTCGGCGGACTGCTCGCCGAGTACGTGCTGGACCACACCGCCGGGCCGGACCGCGTGGTGGCCACCTCGATCGTGTCCTCCAGCCTGCTGGGCAAGATCGCCGCCGACCGCGGCGTGCACTACGAGGAGACCCTCACGGGCTTCAAGTGGCTGGCCCGCGCCGGGGGGCCCGGGCAGCGCCGGGTCTTCGCCTTCGAGGAGGCCCTCGGCTACTGCGTGGGCGGTGACGGGGGGCGCCCGGTCGCCGACAAGGACGGGGTGGGCGCGGCCCTGGTGGCCGCGGCGCTCGCGGACGACGCGAAGACGCGGGGCAGGACCCTGGTCGACCTTCTCGACGACCAGGCCCGCCGGTACGGACTGCACCTGAGCGACCAGCTCTCGGTGCGGGTGGACGACCTGTCGGTGATCTCCGCGGCGATGCGGCGGTTGCGCGCCGAACCGCCCGCCGCGTTCGGCCCCCTCGCGGTGGCGGGGGTCGACGACTTCGCCGGCGGACACGCGGGACTGCCGCCGACGGACGCCCTGCGCTTCCGGTTGGAGGGCGGGGCATGGGGACGTGTGACGTTGCGGCCCTCGGGGACCGAGCCCAAGCTGAAGGCGTACGCCGAGGTGGTGCTGGAGGTGGACGGCGACGTGGCGGCCATCCGCGCGCGTGGCTCGGAACTGCTCGCCGAGCTGATGGCCTCGGTCGCCGAGGTGGTCAGGGGATGAGCGGCCTCACTCGCCGTCCGACGGTTCCACGACCGGCCGGTGTACGACCTCGTCGATGACGGTGAGCGTCTGGGTGGACGTCACACCGGGAAGCGACTGCAGACGGGTCAGGATGAGATCGCGCAGCTGGTTGGTGTTGGCCACGCGGACGAGGAGCACGATGTCCGCCGAGCCCACCACGTACCAGCAGTACTCGATCTCGGGGTACGAGGACAGGATCTCCCGGTTGGCCCGCCAGTCCGGCTGACTGCCCGAGATGAGGACGAGCGCGGTGACGCCGAGCCCCATCTTGGAGTGGTCGGTCACCACGGAGTACCCGCGGATGACGCCCTCGTCGGTGAGCCGCTTGATGCGGTTGTAGGCCGTCGCCCGGGAGACGTTGGCCAGTGCGGCGATCTCGGTGATACCGGTTCGCGCGTCCTTGGCGAGGGCGCTGAGGATCGTCTGGTCGGTCGTGTCCGGCCGCCGGCCGTTCCTACGCTGGTCGCCCATGGCCATGTGGGTCTCCTCGTGTGCTCTTGTTCTCAGGATGGAGCCCCTTCCGTCTTCGTCGACAGGGGCTAACGAAATACCAGGTAAACGTTGTTTCCGTCCATCGGAGTCTCAGTCGGCGAGATGGGGTACCGGATGGGTGTACGACCGGTCACCTGGAGGTGGCGTACCGGGAGCGGGGTGCGTGCGGGGGGAACCGTCTCGGGAGATCCGGCGGGCGGTGCATGGGTCGGGGGAGTCCGACTGTACCCATGGTTGACGCGGTCGGTGGGTGATGGGTTTCCCCGACTGGCGGGTAACTACACCGTTGTGTCCGGACCGCGACGGAACTTCTTGTCCGGTGGCCGTTTTCGGCCTCATATGTCGTGTCGTGGGGGCGGATCCCTGGCTCTGTGGTCGGGTGGCTCCGAACGTACGCGCTCGGCGTCGAACACGCACCCCTGGTAGTCAACCGCGATTGCTCCGTGATGATAGGCCCTGCCCCTGACGGAACCGAGTGGTTTTCTGACGAAGCTCCGGGGTTCGTGAGGGTTGGTGGCAGTAAGCGATGTATAGGTCACTGTGTCGTTTTCGCAGGTGAGTCGACCCGCATGTTAGACAGTTGAGAACGAAGTGTCGGTCTTCGTTCTCGTTTGTGGCAACTATTCGCTGATATCTGGCGCAACTGTCGAGTCACGCGGAGAATCGGCGTACAGGACAGTCACCATCCGGTCCGGTACGCGCGAGGCGCGGCGGGCCACGTTGGGAGCCGCTCGACATGCCCGCCCGTCGCCCACCATCGCCCCAGAGCCCGCCCAGCGGGAGAGGCGGGGCCACCGACCCCAACGGAGGCGCTGTGCGCTCAGTCCCGTCCGCCCACGAGTCAGCGGGGCGCGGAACCATCACCGTGGACCACCTGCCCCCGGACCTCACTCGCGCCCTGTACCGGGACATGCGGACCGCGCGCGACCTCGACGCCGAGGCGGTCGCCCTCCAGCGCCAGGGCGTGTTCCCCGCGTACGTGTCCGTGCGCGGCCAGGAGGCCGCCCAGGTCGCGAGCGCCACGGCGCTCGACCCCGGACGCGACTTCGTCTTTCCGACCTACCGGGAGATGGCCTCCGCGCTGGCCCACGGCGTGGACATGGTCGGCTACATGGCCAGCCACCGCGCCCTGTGGCACGGCGGCCTCTACGACGTCATGGCCTCCCGGTTCGGCGCCGTCAACGCCGTGGTCGGCGGTCCCGTCCCCCACGCCGTCGGATGGGCCGTGGGCGAGGGCCTGCGCGGGGGCGACGGCGTCGCCCTGTCCTACTTCGGCGACGGCGCCAGCTCCGAGGGCGACGTCCACGAGGCGATGAACTTCGCCGGGGTCTTCGGGGCCCCGGTCGTCTTCTTCTGCCAGAACAACCAGTGGGCGCTGTCGGTCCCCAACGAGCGCCAGGTCGCCGGCGGCTCCGTCGCCGCGCGAGCCGAGGGCTACGGCATGCCCGGACTCGTCGTCGACGGCAACGACGCGGGGGCCGTGTACGAGGCCACCGCCGACGCGGTCGCCCGTGCCCGCGCCGGACAGGGGCCCACCCTCATCGAGGCGCTCACCTACCGGGTGGAGCCGCACTCGACCTCCGACGACCCCGGGCGCTACCGCGACGACGCCGAGGCGGAGCGCTGGCGGCTGCACCGCGACCCCGTCGTGCTCCTGCGCGCGGCCCTCCTCGCGGCCGGGCACGCCGACGAGACCGCGCTCGCCGAGGTCGACGCCGACGCCGCACGGCGAGCGGAGGAGATCCGCGACGGTGTCGCCGGGGCCCCGGAACCCGACGGCTCCGACCTGTTCACCCACGTCTTCCGGGAGGGCACCGAGGAGCTGTCCCGGCAGCGCCGCACCTGGCAGGAAGAGGTCGAGCTGTGACCGAGCTGATCGAGCGGGCCGACACCGGCACCGGCGCCGCGGGGGAGCCCGCGGTCGAGCTGTCCATGCAGCAGGCGGTCAACCGCGCCCTGCGCACCCTGCTCGCCGAGGACCCGGACGTCCTGGTCTTCGGCGAGGACGTCGGGGCCCTCGGCGGGGTCTTCCGCGTCACCGACGGGCTCCAGCGGGAGTTCGGCGACAAGCGTGTCTTCGACACGCCCCTGGCCGAGTCCGCGATCATGGGCATGGCGGTGGGCCTGGCCATGAACGGCTGGAGGCCCGTCCCCGAGCTCCAGTTCGACGGTTTCGCCTACCCGGCGATCGACCAGATCGTGAACCAGGTGGCGCGCATGAACTACCGGACCCGCGGCGCGGCCCCCATGCCGATCACGCTGCGGTTGCCCTCCTTCGGCGGGATCCAGGCACCCGAGCACCACGGTGAGAGCCTGGAGGCGCTCTTCGCGCACACCCCCGGGCTCAAGGTCGTGGCCCCCTCCGACCCCGCCGAGGCCTACACCCTGCTGCTCCAGTCGGTGCGCTCCGACGACCCCGTGGTCTTCATGGAGCCCAAGGCGCGCTACTGGGACCGCAGACCCGTGCGGCTGCGCGAGCCCAGCGACCCCATCGGCACGAGCCGGGTGGTGCGCGCGGGCAGCCACGCCACCCTCATCGCCTGGGGCGCCATGGTGCACAAGTGCCTGCAGGTGGCCGAACTGGCCGCCGAGGACGGCGTCGACCTGGAGGTCCTGGACCTGCGCTGGCTCAAGCCCATCGACGCCGCGGGCCTGGCCGCCTCGGTCTCGCGCACCAGGCGGGCCGTGGTCGTGCACGAGGCGCCGCTGACCGCGGGGCTGGGGGCGGAGGTCGCCGCACTGGTGACCGAGAACTGCTTCCGCGACCTGGCGGCGCCCGTCCAGCGCGTCACCGGGTTCGACGTGCCGTACCCGGCCGGCCCCCTGGAGGCGCAGTACCTGCCGACCATCGACCGCGTCCTGCTCGCGGTCCAACGGACCCTGGAGTACTAGACAGACCATGGCAGAAGAGAACATCACCTTCACCCTGCCCGACCTGGGCGAGGGCCTCGTCGAGGCGACGGTCCTGGAGTGGCAGGTCGCCGTCGGCGACGTCATCGCGCGCAACGCCCCCCTCGTGGAGGTGGAGACCACCAAGTCCGCGGTCGTCATCCCCTCGCCCAAGGCGGGCCGGATCGTCGAGCTGCACGCCGGGGAGGACCAGGTGGTCCCCGTGGGCGACCCCCTGGTGACCTTCGCGGTGGAGGCCGCCGACGAGGCCCCCCGGGCAGGCATCGTCGGGCGGGTCCCCGAGGAGGAGGCCAGGCCCGCCCGCCGCGTGCGCCTGAAGCCCCCGACGGCCTGACCCCCGGACCGCGCCGTCCGGACCGCCGGAGGCCGTTCGGATGTCCACACGAACGGAGGCCCCCGATAGGGGCCTCCGTTGATAGGAATATCCGACCGGGCCCTGGGGGTCCGGTAAAATTGTCGGAATTTAATGGAGTGAAGGATTCATGTCCGCGAATCTCACCGGTGACGTGACAATGCGCTATGTGGATTTGCCTCCACGGGCTCCGGCGGACGCGGTCCCCGTCCTTCTGCTGCACGGTTTCGGCACCGATTTCGACATGAATTGGCGTGCCACCGGGTGGACCCAGGCCCTGGAGTCCGCTGGCCTACGGGTGATCGGTCCGGATCTGCGCGGTCACGGCGCTAGTGACAAACCGGTAGAAAGTGCTTACTACCTGCCAGAACACTTTGTCGCGGACCTTATCTCCCTGCTCGACGAGTTGGGCGTGGAGAGGGTCGACGTGGTGGGCTACTCGATGGGTTCGCGCCTGGGGTGGGAACTGGCGCTGACCGCCCCTGAGCGTGTGGGACGCGTGGCTCTCGGCGGTTTCGGACCCGTAAACGCCTTCGCCGGAACGGACCTCTCCGACCCCGGTTCCGGGGACTCCCCGTTCGACCGCGTCTATCGCACGGTGGCCGCGCTCCCCGGCAACGACCCCGCCGCACTCGCGGCCTGCGCGCGCGGTCAGGCCTCCCGTCCCTTCACCGCCGACCCCCTGGCGGACGGGGTTCCACTCCTGCTCGTCTCGGGGGCCGGGGACGCGATCGCGGAGGGTGCCGCGGAGCTCGCCGAGCGCTGCGGCGGCGTGCACGTGGGGGTTCCGGGGCGCGACCACGGCAACGCCGTCTCCTCCCGCGCCTTCCGGCAGGCGGTCCTGGACTTCCTCGTCCCCTGAGGAGGTCCCAACCGGTCTAGACCGGCATGCCCCCACGTGCTGGTGTGACACCGGGTGAAGGCGGTGGAGCAACGGGTAGTAATGCCCGCCGGTCCAGGGGAACGGGAGGTCAAAACCGCGCACAGAAACCGGGCCGACCGCTTCCTGTGCGCGCCCGGTAACTTCCGGGTAAGACCCCGTTTCGCTCCGCTCTCGCCTTCATAACAACTCCGCCTGTTGGTGAGATGTACTTTCGGCCACCGGATATTGTCCGACCGCAGAACTCAGTTCGGTCGTACGGAATGTGGGCCGCTGAGAGGGCGAAGGGGAGAGTTACCAGTGAAGCGCAGCAACGCAGTCAAGTTCGCCGCGGTGGCGGCGGCGGGTGTGCTGGCCCTCACCGCGTGCGACAGTGCAGCGGATGAGGCCGACGGTTCCGGCGACGGCGGCGAGGGGGCCTCGTCCGACGTCCGCATCGGCCTGGCCTACGACGTCGGCGGCCGCGGCGACCGCTCGTTCAACGACTCCGCCTACCGCGGCCTGGAGCAGGCCGCCGAGGAGCTCGGTGTCGAGACCCAGGACTTCGAGCCGTCCGACGGTGAGGCCGAATCCGCCAAGGAGGAGCGCCTGGCCACCATGGCGGACGAGGGCTACGACGTCGTCATCGCCGTCGGGTTCGCCTACGACGGCGCCGTCCGCGCGGTCGCGCCCGAGTACCCGGACGTCCACTTCGCCATCGTGGACTCCGAGATCCCGGACATCGACAACGTCACCAGCCTGGTCTTCGCCGAGGAGCAGGCCTCCTTCCTGGCCGGCGCCGCCGCGGCGCTGACCTCCGAGGAGGACCACGTCGGCTTCGTGGGCGGCGTCGAGACCCCGCTGATCCACAAGTTCGAGGCCGGCTACGTCGCGGGCGCCGAGCACGTCACCGAGGACATCACCGTCGAGGTCGACTACCTCAGCCAGCCGCCGGACTTCACCGGCTTCAGCGACCCGGCCAAGGGCCGCGAGCTCGCCCAGGCCCAGTACGACCGCGGCGCGGACGTGATCTACCACGCCGCCGGCGCCTCCGGCAACGGTGTCCTGGAGTCCGCCGTGGAGAACGACTTCACCTTCATCGGCGTGGACAGCGACCAGTACGAGAACGCCGAGGACAACCAGAAGCCGTTCGTGCTCACCTCCGCCATCAAGCAGGTGGACGTGGCCGTGTTCGAGCTGATCCAGGTCGCGGTCGACGGCACCCCCGAGGGCGGCATCCAGCGCTTCGAGCTGGCCGACGGCGGCGTCGACTACACCACCTCCAACGAGGAGGCGATCAGCCCGATCCAGGAGGAGCTGGACGCGATCAAGCAGCAGATCATCGACGGCGAGATCGAGGTTCCGACCGCGCCGTAGACCGCGCACGCGGCGTGCTCCGCGGATACCGCCCCTCGCGTAGCAGGATGGGTGTCCGCGGACCACGCCCCGCGCGGAGCCGCCCCGGGTGCGACCCGCGGCGGCCGCATCCAAGGGCGGTACTGGACAGGGGGAGCCCCCCGGGTCCGGTGCCGCCCCGGTTGCCGTTCCGCGACGGTGGCGCCCCCGGGCCGTGTCCGGCCCGGCGGTCCGCGCCACGCCGCAAGTTCACGAGGAGACAGATGAGCAGCACGCCATCGGGCAACGGGGCCCTGGCGCCCCCCGCCGTTGAGCTGCGCGGGATCACCAAGCGTTTTCCCGGAGTCGTGGCCAACCACGACATCGACATCACCGTGGCTCCGGGCACCGTGCACGCCATCGTCGGCGAGAACGGTGCTGGCAAGTCCACACTGATGAAGACCCTGTACGGCATGCACAGGCCGGACGAGGGACAGATCTACGTCAGAGGCCGGGAGGTGCGACTCAACTCGCCCTCCGACGCCATCAAGCACGGCATCGGCATGGTGCACCAGCACTTCATGCTCGCCGACAACCTGACCGTGCTGGAGAACGTGGTCCTCGGCGCCGAACGCCGTTTCGGCATCGGCAACCGCGCCCGCGCGCACATCCGCGAGCTGTCCTCCCAGTACGGGCTCGGGGTCGACCCCGACCGGCTCATGGAGGACCTGGGCGTCGGCGAGCGCCAGCGCGTGGAGATCCTCAAGGTGCTCTTCCGGGGCGCCGAGACGATCATCCTCGACGAGCCCACGGCGGTCCTGGTCCCGCAGGAGGTCGACGAGCTGTTCGACAACCTGCGCGAGCTCAAGCGCGAGGGCCTCACCGTCATCTTCATCTCGCACAAGCTGGACGAGGTCCTCTCCGTCGCCGACGAGATCACCGTGATCCGGCGCGGTACCACCGTGGCCACCGCCGACCCGGGCACCACCACCGCCCGGGAACTGGCCACGCTGATGGTGGGCGGTGAGCTCCCCGTTCCCGAACTGCGGGAGTCGACCGTCACCGACAACGTCGTCCTGTCCCTGCGCGGGGTCACCGTGAGCTCCGCCGAGGGCCGCGCCGTCGTGGACGGTGTCACGGTGGACATCCGCGAGGGCGAGATCGTGGGCATCGCCGGCGTCGAGGGCAACGGCCAGTCGGAGCTCATCGAGGCCATCATGGGCATGCGCCCGCTGATCTCCGGCACCATCTCCCTGGGTGCGGACGACATCACCGGATGGCCCACGCTGCGCATCCGCGAGGCGGGGGTCGGCTACATCCCCGAGGACCGCCACCGGCACGGAGTGCTGCTGGAGTCGCCCCTGTGGGAGAACCGCATCCTCGGCCACCAGACCAAGGCGCCCAGCGTCCGCGGCCCCTGGATCGACAAGGCCGGGGCGCGCGCCGACTCCGAGCGCATCGTCGCCGAGTACGACGTGCGCACGCCCAACATCGACGTGATCGCCGACGCCCTGTCCGGGGGCAACCAGCAGAAGTTCATCATCGGCCGGGAGATGAGCGGGTCCCCCCGCTTCCTGGTCGCCGCCCACCCCACCCGCGGTGTGGACGTCGGTGCGCAGGCCGCCATCTGGGAACAGTTGCGCGACGCCCGGGCGGCCGGCCTGGCGGTCCTGCTGGTCTCCGCCGACCTGGACGAACTGATCGGCATGTCCGACACCCTGCACGTGATCCTGCGCGGCCGCCTGGTCGCGGAGGCCGATCCGACCACCGTCACACCCGAACAGCTGGGCTCCGCCATGACGGGAGCCGGGCTGGCCGGGGACGACGGGAGCACAGAAGGTGACAGCGGTGCTGACGGTGCCGACCGCAACGGGAACGAGGGCGGCTCATGAGTAGGATTCCCCGCCCCAGCACGACCCTGCCCGCCCCGGCCGCGGCGGCCGTCGCCGCCGCCCTCGGCGTCGGGGTCACCGTGGCCCTCGATCTCGCGCTGCTGTGGTGGGCCGCGCTGATCATCGGCGTCGTGGTGGCCTTCGCGTTCGTGGCCTGGTCCGGTCCCCTGGTCCCGAACGAGCGGCGGGCCGGAGGCGACGGGACGAAGGAGGAGGGCACCACCCTCCACGCCACCCTGGTCGTGCCGACCGCCCTGGTACTGGCGGTGGTCACCGGACTGCTGTCCGCCTGGTTCCTGGACCTCTCCCTGATCGAGCCGGTCGCCGCCGCCCTGGGCGCGCTCGTCGGCTCCGTCCTGGCGTTCACGCTGTTCCACCGGCTGTCCGCGATGCTCGCGCTGTCCTTCGCCGCGGTCCTGGCCGCCGGGGTCATCGCGATCGGCGTCACCGCGGCCGTCCTCCACTTCAGCGGCATCCCGCCGCTGCCCACGTTCGCGCGGATGATCGAGTACGGCACCAGGCCCAACAGCCTGGTCAAGATCATCAACGACGGCACCACCTACTACCTGGCCGCCGTCGCCGTCGCGATCGGCTTCAAGATGAAGCTGTTCAACATCGGTGTGGACGGCCAGTACCGGCTCGCGGCGCTGATGGCGGCCGCCGTCGGCGGCTACGTCGTCCTGCCGCCGGTGCTCAGCCAGATCGTCGTCATCGCCACGGCCGTCGCCGTGGGCGGCGCGTGGGCCGGCATCGCCGGGTACCTCAAGGTGGCCCGGGGCGTCTCCGAGGTGATCTCCACGATCATGCTCAACGCCATCGCCACCGGCATCACCGCCTACCTGCTCAGCACCGACCGCCTCGCGGTGGAGATCAGCACCAACAACATCGGCACCCCGCCGATGCCCGAGTCGTCGTGGGTGCCCGGCATCCCGGCGGGCTTCCTCGGCTCCGAGCAGGAGATCTTCGGGTTCGTCCTCCTCGCGGTCGCGGTCGGCATCGCCTACTGGGTGATGCTCAACCGCACCCGCTTCGGCTTCGAGCTGCGGGCCACCGGCCAGTCGCAGACGGCGGCCGAGGCCAGCGGCGTCAACGTCAGGAAGATGGTCTTCCTGTCCATGCTCTTCTCGGGCATGGTCGCAGGGCTGGTCGGCCTGCCCCAGCTGCTGGGCAGTTCGCACTACTACGCCCTGGACTTCCCGACCGGCATCGGCTTCATCGGCATCGCCATCGCGCTGCTGGGCCGCAACCACCCGGTCGGCATCGTCTTCGCCGCCCTCTTCTGGTCCTTCCTCAACCAGGCGGCGGGCATCCTCCCCTTCGACGGGATCCCCCAGGAGATCGCGGTCATCTCCCAGGCCACCATCGTGCTCACCGTCGTCGTGGTCTACGAGGTCGTGCACCGCTGGGGCCGCCGCTACCAGCAGCAGCAGATCGGCAACCAGCTCGGCACCACCGCCGAGTCCACCACTGAACCCGCGCAGGCCGTGTCGTCCGACGCGGCGCCCGAGGACGGGTCCGCCGACGGCGGTGGCGCCACCGCCACCGACACCGACGGCAAGCGCGGCGGGGAGGCGCAGTGAGCCAGGAACTCAACGTGATGGAACCGGTCAAGGCGCCGCCGAGGCCGGGAGGGTGGTCGCGCTGGCGCTTCCTCACCCTGTTCGGCGCCGTGCTGGTGTCCCTGGCGGGCCTGCGCGTCATCACCGGCCAGGACATGCTCACCGACGCGGGCACCATCCGCACGACCATCACCTTCGCGGTGCCCATCGGCCTGGCCGCCCTGGGCGGCCTGTGGGCCGAGCGGGCCGGCATCATCAACATCGGCCTCGAGGGCATGATGATCCTGGGCACCTGGTTCGGCGCCTACTTCGCCTGGTCCACCGACAACCCGTGGATGGGGTTGCTGGCGGGCGTCCTCGCGGGCATGGCCGGAGGCCTGCTGCACGCCGTGGCGACGGTCACCTTCGCGGTCGACCACATCGTCTCCGGCGTGGCCATCAACATCCTCATGCTCGGCGCGATGCGCTACCTGTCGATCCTGGTCTACTCCGACGTGCCCGGCGCGGGCGCGGCCCAGTCGCCGACCACGCCCCCGTTCCCGGTGTGGAACCTCCCGTTCGTCGCCGACGCGCTCGCGCCCGTGGCGGGCAGCGGGATCTTCGTGGTCAGCGACCTGGCGTCGCTGGTGATCGGCCTGACCACGCGCATGTCGGCGCTGACCTTCATCGCGATCATGATGATCCCGGTGACCTACCTGGTGCTGTGGCGGACCTCCTTCGGCCTCCGTCTGCGCTCGGTGGGCGAGAACCCCGACGCCGCCGAGTCCCTCGGCGTGCCGGTGTACAGCCTCAAGTACGTCGCGGTGGTCATCTCCGGCGGCCTCGCGGGCATGGGCGGGGTGTTCCTGGCCATCGTCGCGTCACAGATCTACCAGGAGGGCCAGACCGGCGGGCGCGGCTACATCGGGCTCGCCGCCATGATCTTCGGCAACTGGCGCCCCGGCGGCCTCGCCATGGGCGCGGGCCTGTTCGGCTACACCGACGCCCTCCAGATCCGCGGCGGCGGGGCGGCGATCCACGCCCTGCTCCTGCTCCTGGCGGTGGCCCTGCTCGCTGTGGCCGTCTGGCAGGTGCGCAAGGACCGCAAGGGCCTGGCGGTCGCCGCAGTGCTCACCGGCATCCTGCTGCTGGTGTGGTACTTCTCGACCGACTCCCTGCCGCGCGAGCTGGCCACCTACAGCCCGCACATCGCGACGCTGCTGGTCCTCTCGCTGGCATCCCAGCGACTCCGGCCGCCCGCCGGGGTCGGCAAGCAGTGGAGGGCGAGCCGGTCATGACCGACACCACGACGAGCGGACCGGTCGACCCGGACTCCGTGGACTGGGAGGCCCTGCGCGCCGCCGCGCGCGAGGCCATGTCCCACGCCTACGCCCCCTACTCGCGCTACCCGGTGGGGGCTGCCGCGCTGGTCGACGACGGCCGGGTGGTCAGCGGCTGCAACGTGGAGAACGCCTCGTACGGCGTCGGCCTGTGCGCCGAGTGCGGACTCGTCAGCGCCCTGCACGCCTCCGGGGGAGGGCGCCTGACGGCGTTCGCCTGCGTGGACGGGCGGGGCGGGGTCCTCATGCCGTGCGGACGCTGCAGGCAGCTCCTGTTCGAGCACGGCGGGCCGCACCTGCTCGTGGACACCCCGGAGGGGATCCTGTCCATGGAACGGATCCTGCCGCAGGCCTTCGGACCGGACAACCTCACATAGTCAGTGCCACCGTCTCCCCGGCACCCGCCCGCACGGCGGCGGCCGGGGAGACCTGTTTTCCGCCAGGGTTCCCGCCACGTGAAAGGACAGGACATGGACGTCATCGAGGTCATCCGAGCCAAGCGCGACGGGGGAGAGCTCACCCCCGAGCAGATCGACTGGGTGATCGACGCCTACACGCGGGGCCGGGTGGCCGAGGAGCAGATGTCGGCGCTGGCCATGGCGGTCTTCCTGCGCGGGATGAACCGGGCCGAGGTGAGCCGCTGGACCGAGGCGATGCTCGCCTCCGGGGACAGGCTGGACTTCTCCGACCTGGACCGGCCCACCACCGACAAGCACTCCACCGGCGGGGTCGGCGACAAGATCACCCTGCCGCTCACCCCGACCGTGGCGGCGTGCGGGGCGGCCGTGCCGCAGCTCTCCGGGCGCGGACTCGGGCACACAGGCGGCACCCTGGACAAGCTGGAGTCGATCCCCGGGTGGCGCGCGTCGCTGTCCACGGAGGAGATGCGCGGGGTCCTGGACGCCACGGGCGGGGTGATCTGCGCCGCCGGGACGGGTCTGGCCCCCGCCGACCGCAAGCTCTACGCGCTGCGCGACGTCACCGGGACCGTCGAGTCGATCCCGCTCATCGCCGCGTCCATCATGAGCAAGAAGCTCGCGGAGGGCACCGGGGCGCTGGTCCTCGACGTCAAGGTGGGGTCGGGGGCGTTCATGAAGGACGTCGCGTCGGCCCGCGAACTGGCCCGCACCATGGTGGACATCGGCAACGACCACGGCGTCCGCACGGTCGCGCTGCTCACCGACATGGCGACGCCGCTGGGCCGCCAGGTCGGCAACGCGCTGGAGGTCGCCGAGTCGGTGGAGGTGCTCTCCGGCGGCGGTCCCGCCGACGTGGTGGAGCTGACCGTGGCCCTGGCCCGCGAGATGCTCGCCGCCGCGGGGCTCGCCCCCGGTGAGAACGGCGTCAAGGACCCCGCGGAGGCTCTGCGGGACGGGAGCGCGCTGGAGTCGTGGAAGCGGCTGATCCGGGCGCAGGGGGGCGACCCCGACGCGCCGCTGCCGGTGGCCGCCGAGCGCCGCGTGGTGCTCGCCCCGGCGACGGGGACCGTCACCCGCCTGGACGCCTACCGGGTGGGGCTGGCGGCCTGGCGCCTGGGCGCCGGCCGTGCGCGCAAGGAGGACGCGGTGTCGTTCGGGGCGGGGGTGACGCTGCACGCCAAGCCGGGCGAGGAGGTGCAGGCCGGGGAGCCGCTGTTCACCCTGCACGCGGACGAGGCGGAGCGGTTCGAGCGTGCGGCGCAGGCCCTGGAGGGCGCGTTCGAGATCGACCCGGACGCGCTGTACGAGGCGTCCCCGCTGGTCATCGACCGCATCGCCTGAGCCCGCAGACCCCGGACGGGAGGGCTGCCGGGAGCCCGGTGCCCGTCCCCGGCCGCGTCGACCGCGGGAGGGTCGGCCCGGGAACGGGAGCGGAGCGGGCCCCGTGGAGGGGCGGGCCGTCCGGCCACCGCCCCTCCCGGACCCGCTCCGGAGTGCTCCGTGTACGGTCCGGCGGTCACTCCATCATCGGCGGCATCATCGGGGCCGCGTCCGGGATGAGCAGGTAGGACACGGCGGCGATCACCACGAACAGGAGCCCGGTGATGAGCGTCGCCGCAGACACCCAGCGCCCCCACGGCCTGGTCCGCGCTCCGCTGAGGGCCAGCGCGAGCGCGGACACCACCACGGCGAGCAGGGCCACGGACCCGCCGAGCATGATCTGCGTGCGGATCTGCGTGATCTGGTCCGCGCCGATGGGCTGGCCGCCGACGAGCAGCATGCTGGTGAGGATCTCCAGGAGCTGCCCGGAGAACACGGTCACGGCGAGGAGGACGAGTCCGACGATGCCGAAGGTCTCCGTGGAGAACACCCCGGAGGCCGCCGGACCGTGCGGCCCCGTCGGCGCCGCGGCAGCCTCGGTCCCGACCCCCGTGGAGTCGGCGGCCTCGTCGGCCGGTGCGCCGGAGTCGGACGGCTGGTCCGTCGCGGAGTCGGGAACTTCCGCCGCGAGCCCGGGTTCGAACGTCGGTTTCGGGCCCTCGTTCGCGGTGGGAGGGGTGCGGTCGGGGCTGTCGTTGTCTCCTGGTGCGGTACTCACGCGGCCAACGTACATGCTGGTCACCGTAAGAGGGGCCTAAGAATCGCCTGATCAGGCGGGATCGCCGTGGAGCCGCGGGCGGGCTCCCGGGAGGGCGGTCCTCGGGGGAGCGGGACCCGCGTCCCGCCGGCGGGGCTGCGGAAGGCGGCGGCTCCCGGGCCGTGCGGACGCGCGGGCAGGGGACGGGCCGGGCGAGGCCGCGCGGCCCGGTCGGGTGGTTCCGGGGACTGCGGCGCCCACGCCTCCGGCGTGGCGGAGGGCGGTCCGCGCCGGAGGCCCGTGGTGCCGGAGGGGGCTCAGGATCCGGACGGCAGGCTGACGAAGGTCAGGACCGAGACGAGCAGCAGCAGGCTGCCCACGACGACGGTGGCGGCGGCGCTCCAGCGGCTCCACGCGCGGGTGGCGGTGTTGCCCCGGAACAGGGCCGCGGCAGCGGCGAGCACGGACAGGGCGCTCAGCCCGCCCGCGACCACGACCTCGGCGGTGAGCATGCCCGCCTGCTGGGGGCTGTGGGACGGCGCCGCGCCGCTGAGGAAGAACCAGCTGAAGAGTTCGAACAGCCGGGTGTGCAGGGTGGTCAGGGCGAACAGCAGCAGGCCGATGACGCTGAAGGTCTCGGCGGCGAAGAGCCCGCCCGACGCGGGTGGCGGGCCGACGGGGGTTCCTTCGAGGAAGGCGCTGCCCGCCTCGGTGCCGTCGGGCGCCTTCGCGGCGGAGGTCTCGGGCGCGACCGCCTCGCCGCCGGTGTCGCCGGTGTTGCCGGAGTCGCCGGAGTCGTCGGTGGGCTTCGTGTCTTCAGGGGAGGTACTCACGGCGCCAAACTACCCCGCGCGCGTGCCCGCTCCGGAGAGCTGTAACCCACGCTCTGTGGCCGATTCCGGCCACATCGTGATCAGGAGCCCTTTCGGGAGAAAAACAAGCACCCGTGCTTGTTTTTCTGTGTGTCCGGTGTCACTCTCGTCTCCATGACCGCTACGCCCCCGCTGTGGGTGGGGAACGCCTCCGGTTTCTACGGAGACCGCTTCGCCGCCGTCCGCGAGATGCTCACGGACGGCCGGGTGGACGTCCTCACCGGCGACTACCTGGCCGAGCTCACCATGGCCATCCTCGGCCGCGACCAGCTCACCGACCCCGGGCGCGGTTACGCCAGGACCTTCCTCGGCCAGATGCGGGACTGCCTGGCACTGGTCATGGAGCGCCGTGTCAGGGTGGTCACCAACGCGGGCGGACTCAACCCGCGAGGGCTCGCCGACGCACTCACCGAGCTCGCCGACGGGCTCGGCCTCGCCCCCCGCATCGCCTGCGTCACCGGGGACGACCTCCTCCACAGGGCGGAGGAGCTCAACCTCGGCGGCCCCCTGACCGCCAACGCCTACCTCGGCGCCTTCGGCATCGCCGCCTGCCTCGACGCCGGAGCCGACATCGTCGTCACCGGCCGGGTCACCGACGCCTCCCTGGCCGTCGGACCGGCCGTCTCCCACTTCGGGTGGACCCCCGACGACCTCGACGCGCTGGCCGGGGCCACGGTCGCCGGACACGTCATCGAGTGCGGGGCCCAGGCCACCGGCGGCAACTACGCCCACGCCGCCGCGCTCCTCCGCGACGGGCACGACCTGGAGCACCCCGGCTTCCCGATCGCCGAGATCGCCGCCGACGGCAGCGCGGTCATCACCAAGCACCCCGGCACCGGCGGAGCCGTCACCACCGGGACCGTCACCGCCCAGCTCGTCTACGAGATCGCGGGCGCCCGCTACCCCGGCCCCGACGTCACCGCACGCCTGGACACCGTCCGGCTCACACAGGAGGGCCCCGACCGGGTCCGCCTCAGCGGCACGCGCGGTGAGCACCCGCCCCCCGACCTCAAGGTGGGGCTGACCAACCTCACCGGCTTCCGCAACGACGTCGAGTTCCTGGTCACCGGCCTGGACGCGGAGGACAAGGCGGCGCTCGCCGAACGGCAGATGCGCGCCGCGCTCGCCCGCCGCCGGCCCGAGGACCTGCGCTTCGAGTTCGTCCCCGCCGAGGACCCGCACGGTCCCACCCAGGACGCCGCGACCGCCCGGCTGCGTGTGACCGCGCGCGACCACGACGCGACCACGGTCGGCAGGGCCTTCGGGGCGGCCGCAGTCGAACTGGCCCTGGCCGGCTACGCCGGTTTCCACCTCACCGCGCCACCGCGCGACGCCCGGCCGGACGGGGTCGCCGCCACGCACGCGTTCGTGCCCGCCCGCGAGGTCGAGCACACCGCGATCCTCCCCGACGGGGAACGCGTCCCCGTCGCGCCCGCCTCCCGGACCCGGCGGCCGGCCGGGGTCCCCGAGCCCCCGCTGCCGCCGCCCCTCGCCGGGGGGCCTCTCCGCGAGGCGCCGCTCGGCCTGGTCCTGGGCGCGCGCAGCGGCGACAAGGGGGCCGACGCCAACCTGGGGGTCTGGGCGACCGGAGACGACGCCTGGCGCTGGCTCGCCCACACCCTCACCGTCGACCTGCTGCGCGAACTGCTGCCCGAGACCGCCGACCTCGCGGTCACCCGCCACCTGCTGCCCAACCTGCGCGCCGCCAACTTCTGGATCGAGGGCATGCTCGCCCCCGGCAGCGCGCGCCGCGAAGGAACGGACCCGCAGGCCAAGGGCCTGGGGGAGTGGTTGCGGGCACGCAGGACCCCGATCCCCGAGAAGCTCCTGCCGGAGGTGGGACGACCGTGAACACCCTGATCCCCGTACCGACCGTCCCCGGAGCCCGCGGCGCGCACCGCACCCCCGCGGGGGCGGCGCGATCGTGAGCGTCCTGGGAACCGCGCTCGACACCTCCTCGCCCGCGTTCGCCGAGGCCCGCGAGGCCATGCTCGGCAAGCTCGCCGAGATCGACGCCGAACACGCCAAGGCCCTGGCCGGAGGCGGTGACAAGTACGTCGAACGCCACCGTGCCCGCGGCAAGCTGCTGCCCCGCGAACGGATCGAACTCCTCCTCGACGAGGGCAGCCCCTTCCTGGAGCTGTCACCGCTGGCCGCCTGGGGGAGCGACTTCCACGTCGGCGCCGGCGTCGTCACCGGGGTCGGCGTGGTCTCCGGGGCGGAGTGCGTCGTCGTCGCCAACGACCCCACCGTGCGCGGCGGGGCCAGCAACCCCTGGACGCTGCGGAAGTCCTTGCGCGCCGCCGAGATCGCCGAGCGGAACCGCATGCCGATGATCAGCCTGGTCGAGTCCGGCGGCGCCGACCTGCCCACGCAGAAGGAGATCTTCGTTCCGGGCGGCCGGACCTTCCGCGACCTCACCCGCCTCTCCGCCGCGGGGGTGCCCACCATCGCCCTGGTGTTCGGCAACTCCACCGCGGGGGGAGCCTACGTCCCCGGCATGAGCGACCACGTGGTCATGGTCCGCGACCGCTCCAAGGTGTTCCTCGGCGGGCCGCCGCTCGTCAAGGCCGCCACCGGCGAGGACAGCGACGACGAGTCCCTGGGCGGCGCCCGGATGCACGCCGAGGTCTCCGGGCTCGCCGACCACCTCGCCGAGGACGAGCACGACGCCCTGCGCCTCGGGCGGCGGATCGTCGCCCGGCTCAACCACCGCAAACAGGGGCCCGATCCGCGTCCGTCCGCGCCCGAACCCCTCCACCCCGCCGAGGACCTGCTCGGGGTCATGCCGCCCGACCTCAAGGTGCCGGTCGACCCGCGCGAGGTCGTCGCCCGCATCGTGGACGGCTCGGAGTTCGACGAGTTCAAGCCCGCCTACGGCAGCGGACTCGTCACCGGCTGGGCCACCCTGCACGGCTACCCCGTCGGCGTCCTCGCCAACGCCGACGGCGTGCTCTTCAGCGCCGAGGCGCAGAAGGCGACGCAGTTCATCCAGCTGGCCAACCGCGCCGACACCCCGCTCGTCTTCCTGCACAACACCACCGGCTACATGGTCGGCCGGGAGTACGAGCAGGGCGGCATCATCAAGCACGGCTCCATGATGATCAACGCCGTCTCCAACAGCACCGTCCCCCACTTCTCGGTGATCGTGGGCGCCTCCTACGGTGCGGGCCACTACGGGATGTGCGGCCGGGCCTACGACCCCCGGTTCCTGTTCGCCTGGCCCAGCGCCCGCTCCGCCGTCATGGGACCCAGGCAGCTCGCCGAGGTCCTGTCCATCGTCGCCCGCCAGTCCGCCGCCGCGCGGGGGCGCCCCTACGACGAGGAGCAGGACGCCGCCGTCCGCGAGATGGTCGAGAACCAGATCGAGGCCGAGTCGCTGCCCCTGTTCCTGTCCGGCCGGGTGTACGACGACGGGGTCATCGACCCCCGCGACACGCGCACCGTCCTGGGACTGTGCCTGTCCCACGCCCACAACGCGCCCGTACGCGGTACCGACCGCTTCGGCGTCTTCCGGATGTGAGGCCGAGACCATGAACGACACCCCGCCGCACCCCGGCCCCGTCACCCGCCTCCTGGTCGCCAACCGCGGAGAGATCGCCCGCCGGATCATCCGCACCTGCCGCACCATGGGCATCGGCACCGTCGCGGTCCACGCCCCCGGGGAGGAGGGCGCCGCGCACGTCGCGGAGGCCGACACCGCGGTCCGCCTGCCGCTCCCCGGGAGCGGGAGCCCCGTCGACGCCTACCTCGACCCGCGGGCACTGGTCGCCGCGGCCCGCACCGCCGGAGCGGACGCCGTCCACCCCGGCTACGGGTTCCTGTCCGAGAACGCCGGGTTCGTCCGCGCCGTCACCGGCGCCGGGCTCACCTGGGTGGGGCCCTCCGCCGACGCCGTCGCACGCATGGGCGCCAAGACCCTCGCCAAGCGGATCGCCCGCGACGCCGGCGTCCCCGTCGCCGACGCCCTCGCCCCCGAGGACGTGCGCCCCGAACACATGCCCGTCCTCGTCAAGGCGGTCTCCGGAGGCGGCGGACGCGGTATGCGGGTCGTCCACGACCTCGCCGACCTGCCGGCGGAGGCCGCCGCCGCCGGAGCCGAGGCCGCCTCCGCGTTCGGGGACCCGGCCGTGTTCTGCGAGCCCTACGTGCGCCGCGGGCGCCACGTCGAGGTCCAGGTCCTCGCCGACGTCCACGGCACCGTGTGGGCCCTGGGCGATCGCGACTGCTCCGTGCAGCGCCGCCACCAGAAGGTCATCGAGGAGGCGCCCGCCCCCGGCATCCCCGACGACCTGCGCGAACGACTGCACGAGGCGGCCAGGGGGATGGCCCGCGCCATCGACTACACCGGGGCGGGCACCGCGGAGTTCCTCGTCCCCGTCGGCGAGGGCGGACTCGGAGCCCCCGTCTTCCTGGAGATGAACACCCGCCTCCAGGTCGAACACCCCGTCACCGAGTGCGTCACCGGCCTGGACCTGGTCGAGTGGCAGATCCGGATCGCGGAGGGGGAGGCCCTGCCCGACGGCGGACCGCCCGCCCCGCGCGGCCACGCCGTCGAGGCGCGCCTGTACGCCGAGGACCCCCGCGCCGACTGGCGGCCCCGCACCGGAACCCTCCACGCCTTCGACGTGCCCGCCGCCACCGCCCGGTTCGAGCCGCTCACCGTGCCCGGGGTGCGCCTGGACAGCGGCGTCGAGCCCGGGGACACCGTGGGCACCGACTTCGACCCCCTGCTCGCCAAGGTCGTCGCCCTCGGCCGCGACCGCCGCGACGCGGTCCGCCGCCTGTCCTCGGCCCTGGCTGCCGCCCGCCTCCACGGAGTGGGCACCAACCGCGACCTGCTCGTACGGGTGCTCCGCCACCCCGCGTTCGGGGCCGCCGCGGAGCACCCCGAGGAGCTGCACACCGGCTACCTGGACGCCGACCGGCTCACCGCCCTCGCGCAGCCCCTCGCCGACCACGCCGCCGAACGCCTCGCCGCGCTCGCCGCGTCCCTGTCCGCGGCGGAGGCCGCCCGCCCCGGCGGGGCCGTCCCCGCCGGGATCCCCGCCAACTGGCGCAACCTCGCGTCCCAGGCCCACACCCGCCTCCACACCGTCGGCGGGGCCGGAGAGCGCCGGATCACCACCTCCTACCGGACCGTCCGGGGAGCCCCCGTACCCGAACAGCCCGGCGTGCGCGTCATCTCCGCAGCCCCCGGCCTCGTCGTCCTGGAGGTCGACGGCCTACGGCATGCCCTCGCCGTCCACAGGTACGCGGGCGGCGCCGGCGTCCACGTCGACTCGCCCCTGGGGTCCGTCACCCTCACCCCCGTCGACCCGCTGCCCGCCCCCGAGGCCGTGATCGACCACGGTGCCCTGCCCGCTCCCATGCCCGGCACGATCGTCGCCGTGGACGTCTCCGTGGGGGACCGGGTCGCCGAGGGGCAGACGCTGCTGCGCGTCGAAGCCATGAAGATGGAGCACCGCATCACCGCCCCCGCCGCCGGTGCCGTCCGGGAGATCCCGGTCACGGCGGGACAGAGGGTGCCGGCGGGGGCGCCCCTCGCCGTACTCGACTACGAAGGGCCCCAGCCGTGACAGGTGCCATGACCTTCAACGAACCCGCCGAGCGCGTCGAACTGCGCGCCGTCGTGGCCGACTTCGCCTCGGCCTACGGGTCCGACTACTACAGGGCCAGGGCCAAGGAGGGCGTGTACCTCACCGACCTGTGGCGCGAGGCCGGACGGCTCGGCTACCTGGGCGTCAACCTCCCCGAGGAGTACGGCGGCGGAGGCGGCGGCATCGGCGACCTCGCCGCCGTCCTGGAGGAGCTGAGCGCCGCCGGGTGCCCCACCCTCATGATGGTCGTCTCCCCGGCGATCTGCGGCACCGTCCTGTCCCGCTTCGGCACGACCGGCCAGCGGCGCCGCTGGCTGCCCGGCCTGGCCACGGGCGAGACCATCATGGCGTTCGCCATCACCGAGCCCGACGCGGGCTCCAACTCCCACCGCATCACCACCACCGCCCGACGCGACGGCGACGGCTGGATCCTCACCGGCCGCAAGACCTTCATCTCCGGGGTCGACGTCGCCGACGCCGTCCTCGTGGTCGCCCGGATCCGCGACGAGGACACCGGGTCCCTGTCCGCGGCCCTCTTCGCCGTCCCCACGGACACCCCCGGCTTCGAGGCCAGGCAGATCGAGATGGACCTGGTCAGCCCCGACCACCAGTTCCAGCTGTTCATGGACGACGTGCGGCTGCCCGCCGACGCCCTGGTCGGGGACCCCGACGCCGGGCTCCTCCAGCTGTTCGCCGGGCTCAACCCCGAACGCATCATGGCCGCGTCCCTGGCCGCCGGCAGCGCGCGGCACGCCCTCGACAAGGCCGTCGCCTACGCCAAGGAGCGCACCGTGTGGAGGGACAGGCCCATCGGCACCCACCAGGGACTGGCCCACCCCCTCGCCCAGATCAAGATCGAACTGGAGCAGGCCCGCCTGATGACCCAGCACGCGGCGCTCCGCTACGATTCCGGCGACGACGCGGGGGCGGGCGAGGCGGCCAACATGGCCAAGTACGCCGCAGCCGAGGCGTGCGTGCGCGCGGTCGACCAGGCCGTGCAGACCCTCGGCGGCAACGGGCTGGCGAGCGAGTACGGGCTGGGGTCGGCGATCGCCGCCGCACGTCTGGCGCGCATCGCCCCCGTCAGCCGGGAGATGGTCCTCAACTACGTGGCCCAGCAGTCCCTCGGCCTGCCCAAGTCGTACTGACCGGCGCCCGGCGGACCGGTGCCGAGGCCCGGCGCCCGGCCCGGGGCCGGCACACCGCAGCGAGGGGACGCGACCGTGGACACCGAAGCCGACCGCGCACCGAGGCAGGAACGCAGCCGGGCCACCCGGGCCAGGCTGCTCGACGCCGCGGTGGGCTGCCTGGCCGAGCGCGGCGCGGCCGGGGCCACAGTGGGCGCGGTCGCCGAACGCGCGGGGGTGTCCAGGGGGGCGGCCCAGCACCACTTCCCCACCCGGGAGGACCTCTTCCTCGCGGCGCTGCGGCACATGCTCGACAAGCGGGGCGAGGAGCTCCGGCGGGGTGCGGACGCCGTGCCGGAGGGGCCCGGGCGTACGGAGGCCGTCGTGCAGATGGTCGTGGACGCGTTCAGCGGGGTGGACTTCCAGGCCGCCCTCCAGCTGTGGGCGGCGGCGGCCAGCGACCCCGTCCTGCGTGAGCGCATCCTCCCCATGGAGGAGCAGATGGGCCGCGAGGTCCACCGGTCCGCGGTGGCCCTGCTGGGCGCCGACGAGTCGGTCCCGGGAGTCCGGGAGACCGTCCAGGCCACCCTCGACCTGGCCCGCGGACTGGGCCTCGCGAACCTGCTCGCCGACGACGGCCCCCGGCGCCGCCGGATCGTGCGCCAGTGGGCGCGCGTGCTCGACGCGGAGTTGCGGGGCGCGACGGGCTGAACCCGCTACCTCCCCGGAACGGAAGGTGATTATGATCGAATCCCGTGGGGCACCAACCCCACAGCGGACGAGAGCCCCGGAAGCCTCCCCCGGCAGCCGGGCCCCCGACAGGACAAGGCGGTGTGACTGGTGAGCGCGGACCCGGGAAGAGACCTCCCCGGCCTGGCCAGGCGGGCCGCGGACGCGTTCGCGGAGAGCGCCACCCGGCGCAGGGACCGCGACTCCCTCATGGACACCGCGTTCGCCGCCCTCTTCGACCTGTACCGGGCGACATCGCGCACCGAGCGACAGTCCCCGGCGGGCCGGAACTTCAACGCGACACTGGCCGAACTGCTGGTGGGCGGCAACAACCCGGACCGGCTCAGCCTGTACGTGGTGCGCAGCCAGACGGCGGCCGAGAACGGCCAGCACGAGGGGTACCGTCCGGCCTGCTGGCGCCGGTCGATGCTCCAGCTGCTCGGCGACGAGTTCGTGCCCTGGCAGGAGTTCCTCCGCCCCGTCGACCTGGACGCGATCCCGCGCATCGACGAGGCCCTCGTCGAGGTGGCGGGCAGTGCGCGTCCGGTCAACGAGGAGGAGGTGCCCGACTGGGTGCCGCAGACGCACTGGTGGTGGTGGGAGCCCGCGCGCCGGCGCGGTGAGGACGCTCCCGACCGCGTGGACAGCGGAACCCTCGACGCCGTCGGCGACTGACCCCGGGACCCTCCACCGGTCCTTCCCCTCAGCCGTACCCGGCCCGGCCCGGGCCGCGGGGCCCCCCCCCCCCGCGGGGCCCCCCCCCCGGCA